>DASYSS010000041.1 GCA_036003045.1 Gemmatimonadaceae bacterium | reverse complement strand
GATGTTCCTTCCGCTGCAGTTCGCACTCTGCATGGCCTCGCCGGCGCGGCGGCCGTTTCACATCGCGACGTTCGCCCTCTCGTCGTTCACGTTCCTGCTCACCCAGTCGCGCGGCGGCTATCTCAGTCTCCTTGCCGGTGGGATCGCCTGGGCCCTGTGGGCAGGCCGCCGATCGCGTTTTGCCGCGATTGCGACGCTGGTCGTTCTCGGCGTCCTTGCGGTCGTTCTGCACGCGAGACTCGCGCCGTTGTTGAACGAGCAGGTCGGAAGCGGCGTTGCCGCCGATGTTCCGAGCCGTATGGAGATGTGGTCGCGCGCGGTGCGGATCATCGGCGACTTTCCGATCACCGGCATCGGGATGAACACCTTCCGCCGGATCATGCCTGCGATGTATCCGGTGTTTCTCACTCCGCCCGAGGTCGACGTGGCGCACGCGCACAACCACTTGCTGCAAGCCGCGCTCGACCTCGGACTCCCCGGTCTCGTCGCGTACCTCGCCGTCTGGTTCGGGGCGGCATCGCTGCTCGCGAGGACCTGGCGCGTTGCCCCGGACGCGTGGCTGCGATGGATCGCGGGAGGAACGGCAGCGGGGATGATCGCGTACTTCGCGTTCGGAACGGTCGACGCGATCGCGCTCGGCGCGAAGGTCGGCGTCTTCTTCTGGATCGCGCTCGCCCTCATCGTTTCGTTGCACCGAGTGGCGGAACAACCGGCGTGATCGACTGGATCTTCATTGCGCGTCACGGCCTCTGGATTCTCGGATCGGCGATCGCGCTCGCGGCCTGGAGCTATGGCCGTATCGACGGGTTCACGGCGACGGCTCTCCTGGCGGCGCGTATCGGCGTACTGCTCTTCTGCGTGGGATTCGCGCTGGTGACGCCCCTCTGGCAAGCGATGATCTGGACAGCGATCTCGCTCCTGGTCGCCTTCGACACATGGAAAACACGATAGGAATCGACTGGCGCGACTGGATCCGGCGTTCCATGCCGCAGATCGTCATCGGCGCGGTGATCGGTGCGGGTACGCTGGCGCTGGCGCTGCGGCACATCGACTGGAGCGGCGTGGGGAACGCACTGCGGAACACCCGCCCATCGATGGCCCTCGCCGCGTTACTGCTGACGTTCGTGACGCTCGTGCTCAGCGTGACGCGTTGGTGGCTGCTCTTCACGCCCGAGCATCATGAGCGGAACTGGTGGGTACTCGCCGGTGCGATCGTCATCGGACAGACGGCGAACGTCGTTCTCCCCGGAAGAGTCGGTGAGATCGCCCGCATGTTCCTCGTCGGCACGCGCGAGCGGGTGAGCAAGGCGCGCGTCGCCGCGACCATCGTGGTCGAGAAGGTCACCGATCTCGCGGTCTTTGCGGTCTTCACAGGCTATGTGTTGGTCGCGATGACGCTCCCGTCGTGGATGATGCGGTCGGGAACGGCGCTCACCGTGACGTCCGCACTGCTCGTCCTCGTCATCCTCGGACTCTCGTTCTGGAGCGGAGCCCTGCTGCGGGTCGTCGAAGCGATCGCGAGACATCTTCCGGAACGGTGGGGGAGGCGTCTGATTGCACTGAGCGAAGCGGCGCTCGACGGCCTGCGGTCACTCCGCGACTGGCGTGCCGGCCTCGCGATCTGGTTTCTCGCTGCGACGATCCTG
>DASYSS010000040.1 GCA_036003045.1 Gemmatimonadaceae bacterium | reverse complement strand
CTCGCGCCATGGAGACCGAATCCCGCGGGCGCTCAGCGTACAGATCCGGGTGAACGTCCTCCAGTATGCGCATCATCGTGTCGATGTCGGCGATCGCGTCGGCGCGGCTGATCGTCGTGCCGACGACCTCGGGCGAGGCGCGGGGCGTCGGCGGAATTCGAATGGGCGAACAGGCGAGTCCGGCGGCCCCGAGCCAGGTCCAGCGCCATCTCGTCCGCTTGGCCGGCTGAAAGGCGTAAGCCTTGGTAGCGGCGCCGATCGACCCCGGTCGACTACGCCGGCATTTCGTGAACACCATCACTGGGAGGTGCATCGGCCATGAGTGATCATGTGAGCTCGCTGCATCCAAACGTTCGATTCTCGCGGTTCGTGTTTCGTCTCGCGGCCTTCGTGGGCCTCGTCGAAGTCGTGCCGCTGTATTTCTCGGAAGGGGTCATCAGCCGCACGCTGCCGCCGGCGATCACGCACCCGGAATTCTATTACGGGTTCATCGGGGTGGTGGTTGCGTGGCAGATCGCCTACCTGCTCATTTCCGAAGATCCGGTGCGCTACTACCCGCTCTTCCCCGCCGTGTTTCTCGAGAAGCTTCTTTACCCCGCGGCGCTCGCCATTCTGTCCATCGGCGGCAGGGTGCAGTCGCCCGCCGTGCTGCTGGGTGGCGCGATCGATTTGGTCTTGCTCACGCTGTTCATTGCGGCCTGGGTGAAGCTGTCGAAGGTTCCGGCGGATCCTTGGGCCATCGCCTCGGCGTCGCGGTGGTGGTAGTTGCCAACGCACTCTCGAGAATTGCGCGGGGATGTAAGGCGAGGCTGTTCTGCGTCATCGCAGGTGGATTGCCGGCCACTCTGAGTTCGATTGGCGAGGCGAGTACGGCTTTCCGCTCGACGACGGGAACGGACATCAGACCACTGACGTCACTTTCGGCGTTGAGCGGCAACGCTCCTTTGTCGCTCGAGACTCCATCGCGTCACGCCGAACCTGTTGTCTGACATCAGGAATCGGTCTTCCGACTTCGAGCGCACAGCCATACCCCGCCCGCCAAGACAGACCTCAAAGTGGCCGCGATCCAAGCGCCGTCACGCGCCGTGCTTTCAATTCGCTAACGCGTTTGCCGCTTGCAGGACCGGCGGTCCAGCGCCTTCGTACTCGGAGTCGATGGAGGATCGCGAATCGGCGGAGGTCAAGACATGAAGCGCGTGATCGTGGTGGGATTCTTGTTGTTCGTCTCCGTCAAAGCGATGGCGCAATCGGCGGCGGATCCGTTCACCTCGGACATCCGGCGCGACTACCGCGCCGTGCGTGATTACTTCAGTCGGGCCGCCGAGAAAATGCCCGAGGACAAGTACGCGTTCCGGCCGTCGCCCGACGCGCGGACGTTCGCGCAGCAGGTCGCCCATGTCGCCGACGACCAATACAACCTCTGCTCGCCGGCGAAGGGCGAGCGACGCAAGGCACCATACACGGACATCGAGAGCCGGCTGGCGACAAAGCCGGAACTCGTCGTGGCTCTCAAGGATGCATTCGCCTTTTGCGACGCCGTGTACGATGCGATGACCGACGCGACGGGGCTCCAACCGTCCACGGGTATGAAAGACCGATCCAAATTCTCGTACTTGAATTGGAATCTCTGGCATACCTGGGAGCATTACGGTAACATCGTCGTGTACCTGCGGATGAATGGCCTGGTCCCGCCGTCCAGCGAGAAGACGCCGACACCGCCCGCAGCCGCTCCGCCGCCGACGTAGGCGTTCCCGCCCTACCCCCGCCTTCGAGTGCGATGCCTGGCAGCCGTTCGGTGGTCGCGCTGATCGCCAGTTTCCCGGTGACCGGCAACCAGTGACCGGTGACCGGTGACCGGAAATCGACTGACCTACACCGCCGCCTTGAGCACCGGCTCCTCGCGCATCGCGTAGATCCCCGCGGCGGCGTAGAGAACGGCGGCGAGGATGTACATCGCCTTGATCCCCAATGCCATCGCGCTGTACTCCAACACGCCGCCGAGAATCGCGCCAAGCAGGTTGTAGGCGAGCGCGCGCGCCGCATCGCCACGGCGTGACAGCAGCGTCGAGAAAATCAGCGACGCGAAGAGGATCGGCAGCGCCACCATGAGCGCGCCTGCGCCCCACTGCGCCGCGGTGCCGAGCGGCAGCAGCGCGCTTGCCGGGATCACGTAGGCAATCGCCAGGGTGAGGAACAACGCCAGGAAAAGCGGGCGCGTGCGCGTCGGTTCGCGCCGCTGAACGACGACGTTCGCGATCAACACCATCACCAGAATCGCCGCGAAGACCATCAGGTTCACGGTCCACGTCGAGCCGAAGAGGAGCGACATCTCAGTGACGCTCTTGGTTTCGACGAGGAGGAAGCCGGCGCCCATGAAGAACATCGCGGCGTCCAGTTTGCCGCCGGTCAACGACTGGCGCGCGCCGACGCCCATGAACAGGCCGGTGATGACCAACAGCACCACCAGCGCGCCGATGTAATGCGCGGGGATCGTGCGGCCGGTCAGATAGAGATACGGCCAATCGTCGTGCGGGCGCTCGGTCTGTTGCGTGAGGTCGCGCATCACGGCGGGTCTCGCCGCCGGCACGTCTCGCGCGCCATGGCCCGCGACGAACGTCAGATCGAACAAGTAGTCGTTCTCGAAGAAGACGCCGGGCGGCTCACCGAATGCTTCGCCGATCATCTGGTACAGCTTCGCGCCGATCGACGCGTTCGCCGACATGTGGTAGGCGATGAGCGTTCCGTCGGGCGCGAGCCGGCTTCGCGCCGACTTGAACGACTCGACGGTATACACGTAGTTGTCGAGACGGACCGAGCTCATGCCCGAGAGCAGCGTCTGGCTGTCGAGCGTCCCGAAGACGATCACGTTGTAGTGGTGCGGCGTCGTGCGCAGGAACGCGCGCGCGTCGTTGATGTGGCGATGGACGCGCGGATCCGAGTATGGCTGCTCCGGGTGCCCGGCCGCGCCGATGTCGGCGATGGCCGGGTCGATCTCGACGGCGTCGATGTACTTCGCACCGTTCTGCAGCAACAGGGCGAGGTCGTTACCCGTGCCGGCACCCACGACGAGCGCCGTGTCGAGCCGGGCGGCGTAGCGGTACGGCCGCACGTATGCCGGGAGCACCGCGTTCACGTACGACCCGGGAATCGCGGCGTGCGCCGAGTCCAGCGGCAGCATGATCTGGTGGAGCGAGCCGTTCACCATCAGCGTGACGCCGCCGTCGTCGCGCCGCAGAAGGTTGATGCGATAGTACGGCGACCAGAACTCCGGTTTCACGCGACTGGTCCACGACGCAACCATCAGTACGGCCGCGGCGGCGGCGCCGACGGCAAGAACGAACCACCGGTCACGAATCGAGGAGAGCACGAGCGCGGCGAATCCGACGGCGAGCCACACGATCGGCGGCTCGCGCAGCGCGCTCAGTACGCCGAATGCAAGAATGCCGGCCAGACTGCCGGCGATGTCGGCGGCGTACGCCCGCAGCGGCGGCAGCTTTCGGAATTGCTCACCGGCCAGCGCGCCGAGCGGCACGAAAAAGAGCGCGATCAACGAGAACAGCGCGGCGACGACGACGATCAGCGGCACGGACTTCGTCGCTCCGCCGTTGCCGAAGATGCCCCAGATGTACTCGTTCTTGTCGTTGGGCACCGCGATTCGCGCGGCGCTGAAGTACCACACGGCGACCAACAGCGCCAATGCGGCGGGCGGCAGCAGCCACTTCAGCCTGCGCGCCGACGACGCGCGGAGCAGGCCGACGCCCATGCCGAGGAACGTCGCGATGAGAACGAAGTTCTGATAGAATCCGAATACACGAACGTAGCCCGACGTGTATCGGATCCAGGCAAGCTCGAAGAAGAGAATGAGGCCCGTATATCCGGCGAGCCTGAACGCCGCGCCGGCGGAATTGGATGGCGTGGCGGGGACGAGGACCGGCGTGAACGGAGGTGTCGGGGGGGGCCGGTCGACTCTTTCGTGAACGCGTGCAGGGGATGACATACCCCGAGGACGACCCCCGTCAGGGGGGCGTCACGATGGCGGCCGGGTGCGGCGTGCGAGGGAGACCGCTTGCTCAGTAGTCGAGCGACAGTCCTACGCGTGTGTCGCCGTTTGGCCCCGCCTGGACCAGCGGACCGAGGAAAAATCGGTCGACGAAGTTGCCGGTGTGACCGTGGTTGTACCGCACGATCTTGATGCCGGCGAACGTGCCGATCGCCGCGCCCACCGCGACGTCGCTCGCCCAGTGCGCGTTGTTGTACATCCTCGAGAGTCCGACCATCGTCGCCGCGCCATACATGGTCGGCGCGACGATCCAGGTCTGACGCGGCCACCAGCGCTGCGATTCGCTGGTCACGGTCGCCGCCATCGCGAAGGCCGCCGTCGTGTGGCCGGACGGGAACGACTGAAAGTTCCCTTGGTTGAACCCTCGGCCGAAATGAAAGTCGTGCGGGTTCGTATCTATGGAAACGAATGGCCGCGCCCGTCCGATGACGCCTTTGAGGAATGTCGTCGTCGCACCAGCGACCGCGATCGCCTCGGCGCCGTGAAGGCCGAAGTCAGCGACGTTCTTCCATCCCGCGACCCGGCCAACGCCGTACATCGACACGGCGATGATCGTCGTGCCCGGGTCGCCGAGGATCCGGACGTCGGTCGACGCGTTCTTGAAGAATTGGTTGGCCTGCGTATTCGGGTTCTGAAGCCGGCCGGCGACCGACTTGTCGATGGGAAACATCGCCACCGTCAGCCCGACGAACCCAGCGGCCAACAACGCGTCACGCGACGTGAAGAGGGTCTTCGCGGCGTGGATGCTGTCGTGCGGCATGGGGGTCTGCGCGCCCGCGAATTGCGGGGCGCAAACCGCTCCAAGCCAGATCACGAGGAGCTGGCGCTTCAGAGACTGAGAGAACACGCCGCGTGAATTAGCAAGTTGCGAACCGGCAAGCGCGACGTTCAAGAATCAATGCGCGTGACGCGGCTTTTCCACATACCTGACAATGAGATAACAAACGAGCCCGGCAGAATTCAATTCGGCGGAACAAGTCCCGTCGCGACCTTGAGATCGTGCACGTCGTACCACCGGCCGGCCCGAAATACCTGCTCGACCTTTCGCAGATCGGAGAGGTGTTCCGCAGGCTTTCCGCCCACGATGATGATGTCGGCGACCTTCCCCGCCGACAAACTTCCATAGTCGCGGTCCTCCTTCATGACGCGCGCCGAGCCGATCGTCGCGATCTGAAGTACGGTTGGCGCCGGGATGCCGGCCTTTTCGTAGAGCTCGAGCTCCGCGTTGTACGACGAGCTTCCGAAGGCGTCCGTTCCCGCTACGAGCGTCACGCCCGCGTCGTACAACCGGCGCAACAGCCGCACGTAGTTCGAATCGGACTTCTGAACGTTCGACGGCAACCCTGCCCCGACGCCCTGGGCAATGCTCGTCCCCGCGCCGATCACCCAAACGCTGAACGTTCCGTCGATGACGGTGTTGTGCCGTTTGAGGTCCGCGATGAGCGCCGTCATCGGCGCCCCGTCGACGTCGATGTTCGGCGCCACGGTCGTCGCGACGAGCGAATAGGCGCGCATCGTCGGCATGTACAACGAATCCTGATAGAACGTCGAGAACAGGAACGCCGCGTGATTCACCTCGTCGAAGCCGAGGTCGATGGCGGCGGGCACACTCAGACCGCGCGGAATGTGTCCGCTCACCCGCATCCCGCGCTTGTGCGCCTCGGCGACGATCGTCGGGATGAGATCTGGATGAACGAGGTTGTAGACCTTGATCTGCTTGTAGCCCATCGAGTCGTAGGCGGCGACCCACCGGCGCGCTTCGTCCTCCGTGCGAACGATGGTCGCCGTGGGGCCAGCCCATTTGCCGGGTCCTTCCATGAACCCGGCCAGAATCGTGTGCGGTGCGGCGATCAGCCCACGGTCGGCGCGGTCGCGCTGCGACGTCGCGACGTCGACGTCCGAGGCAAGGTCGCGAGCCGTGGTGATTCCATACGAAAGCTGCATCGGGCCGCCCAGCGTTTCGCTGAACAGTTGCATGTGGTTGTGCATCTCCCAGAGCCCGGGCAGGACCGTCTTTCCGGTCGCGTCGATGACCGTCGCTCCGGCTGGTACGTTCACGGAGTCGTCCGGCCCGACGGCGATGATTCGCTCGCCGCGCACGATGATCGTCGACCTCGCTCGCACGACGCCGCGCTCGGTGTCGAAAACGTCGCCGTGCACGATCGCGATCGTTCCCGACGTCTGTTTCACCAGCCGACGATTCATCGCCTCGGCCTTCGCGTCGCGGAACTCCGTCTCGATCTTGCGCAGCGCGGGCAGCGCCGCTTCCGCGCCCGGCTTTACTGTGATGAACCAGCCGACTTCAGTCGCCAGCAAGTCGTCGTTGCCGTCGAGCCAGACCATTTCCGGCGTGTCGCTCGTTCCTCGCGTCACCGAAACCAGTCGAGCACGTTCCTTTCCGTGGCTCGTCTGGACCGTGGTCTCCTTCACGATCTCGAGATGCATCGTGGGCGACGTCGCGCCTGGAAGCTTGGTCGTGTGGTCGGAACGGCGCATGAGGAACTGCGCGAGCGTCACTTCGTCGAAGGGTGAGGCGGTCGAGCCGTAATACACGTCGCCCCTGTACGCCTCGGTAATGGTTCTCGCCGGCGTCCATCGGCGGACCGAATCGCCGACGACCTCGATCCGCGATGTGGGATCTCCACTGCGATCGTCCGCGAGAATGGGGCGGTTTTCGACGAACACGATGTGTCCATCTCGGAAGACGTAGCGCGTCTCGATTCGGACGCCCCGATTTCGGTCCGTGAAGACCCAGCGCACGGTGACTGAATCGCCGCGTCGCACGACGACCATCGTTCCGGCGGAGCGGTCGTGATTCAATACCGGATAGACCGTGCTATCCGTAGCGAGCGCGACCGCAAGAAGGAATGGCAACATTGGGCGGGTGGCTCGGGGTTGGGCGGTGAGTCGGCTGACCGAACGGCGTGCGGAATTATGTGGGCTTACGAAACCCACCGTCAGGAGCGGACGCGCGGCCCGCAAGGATGCGGGCCGCGTGTGAGGGGAGACCCTGCCTCTAGCGGCGCTTCTTAGCGGGCTTCTTAGCGGGCTTCTTAGCGGGCTTCTTTGACGGCTTCTTCGCCCGGTTGGCCGGCTTCTTCGACGCGGCCTTCACGGCTTTCCGCGGGCTTTTCTTCGCCGCGGGCGCCTTCTTCGCCGGCGCGGGTCGCTGCGCGTTCGGGCCGACCTGATGCAGACCGATCAGGTTGTTTTCCGGATCGAAGAACGCCGCGATCCATCCCATGCCGCCGCCAATCTCCTGCTTCGGTAACGCCGTCCGCGCGCCGTTCGCCTGTGCCGTGGCCAGCGCGGCGTCCACCGAAGGGACCGTGACATAGTTCGCAAACGGCTGCCCCGGCATTTTCCGCTTCATCAATCCGCCGTTGATGCCATCCTCGCCGTCCTTCGCCATCACCATGAAGTACTCGTCCTCGCCCGGCCCCGTCGGGTATGACTCGAACTTCCAACCGAACAGCTTCGTGTAGAACCCTTTCGCGCGCTCGACGTCGTCGGCCGGAATCTCGAAATGCATGATCGCGTTCGGCATTGCATCAACCTCTCAGGGAGACGTGTGGTTGCCCGGGACATTCATCATAACACGGTCGGCGCGGACGCTCGAATCGGTGAGCGTCTGGCGCGCGTGTGACGGTGGCCTCCGGCGTGACCCGTTCCCTTCGGGAGAGGTCCGCAGGAACGACTTCCTTGCGTTTCTACTTATTGTATGGAACGCAATGCCAACCCCGGCCGCCACGTCATGCCTCAATTGCTCACCATATCGGGCAGCCTCCGCACGGGGTCGACCAATTCGACACTCCTCGCGGCCGTCGCGCGCGTCGCGCCGAACTCGATCGAGGTGACGTCGTATGCGGAGCTTGCGGCGCTGCCCGCGTTCAGCCCGGACCTCGACGAAAACACCGCGTCCGCGCCACCCGCGGTCGCGCGCTGGCGCGCCGCGCTCGCGGCCGCCGACGCCGTGCTCTTCTCGAGCCCCGAATACGCGCACGGCATCCCCGGCGCGTTCAAGAACGCCCTGGACTGGGTCGTCGGCAGCGGCGAGTTGGTGGACAAGCGCGTCGGGCTCCTCAGCCCCTCCGCCGTGTCACACTATGCGCATCCACAGATCGTCGAGGTTTTGACGACGATGAGCGCCGTCGTCGTCTCGCGCGCGACGGTCGTCATCGATCTGCCGCGGCGCGGAGTCGAGGTCGACCGGCTCGCGAGAGACCCCGCGGTAGCGTCGGTGCTTCGCGGCGTGATCTTCGAGCTGTTCGATCCGAGCGCTACTTGATTCGAGCCTTCTCGAGGTGGACGACGCCGGCCGAGTCTTTCACCGCCATGTAGACCATTCCCGGGCCGAAGCCCGCGATCGTTCGAAACGGCGGGATTTGCACTCGGTCGACGATCGTTCCTTGCTCGTTCACGATGTCGTACACCGGCTGGCCCTTCACCAGCGTCGTCGTGCGGATCCAGAGATTTCCATCCGCGTCGGCGCGAGTGGACCCGCGAGTGAACGGCGGCCGGTAGTCCGGAAGATCGGAAAGCTCTGGTCTGCCGTCGATGAGCGCCGGAGGCGGCGCTCCATCCCCGCCTCCGCCGCCTCGCCCGCCACGTGCGCCGACGACTGCTCCGCCCGCGGCCTCCACGCGCGCCGGCGTCGGTCCACGATTCGCCACGGCGGTCATCATCGAGTCGCGCCGTGCCTTGATCGCGGTGAGCGCCGAGTCGATGGTGGCCGTCTTTTGCGCGTCGTCGAAGTGCTGCCACTCGAACGGCATCTTGCTCGTTGAACGCCATTTTCCGTCGGCACCGAGCCAATCGACGTGATAGTCTCGGCCCCGAACGACGGCGAGCGATCCGTCGGGTAGCACCGTCCAGTCGTCGACTACCGGAACGATGTCCGGAGTCATCTTCATCGAGGTGAGCCGTCCATCTTCGTCGCGCGTGATGACCTGGTTGACCTTCGGACCCTTCACCGTCGCCACGGTATCGAGGGTGCGGCTGCCCAGATCGAACCGCGCCACCAACGACGAATCGACGAGAGTCTTTTGCGTGGACGGTTTCCCGGGAATCGGATCGTCGAATCGGACCGCCAGCGGCATCATGCTCACCAGACGTCCCTGAGCATCGAAGCCGGGCGGGTAGAACGGATTGCCGAGGGTGAGCCCGATTGGCCCGGCGACCGTCGGAGCCGCCATGACCCGCGCGATCGTCCCAGCCGGACTGAGGACGGGCATCGACCCGGATGCAGGGTCGCTGAAAAGCGCGGTGTCGCCGCGATACGCGAACAGCGCACCGGGACGCGCGCCATAGGCCTTCGACGTCACGGCCGTCGAGTCGGCGACGATCCTCGCGCTTGAAAGGGTCGAATCGAACAACAGGATTCGTCGCGACACGACGTCGTTGACGTAGACGTGCCCGTCGGAGAGCGGCACGACTGTGATGACGCTCGCCAGTGGTTCCGTCGAAACGCGCGTGATCGGCCCGAGCGGACGCACGGCCGGTTCCTTTTGCGCCGCCGCGGGCGTCGCCGCGGCGCAGGCGGCCACGGCCAGCAACAAGCTTGATCGAATCGTCATGAGCAACCTCGTTGTTTTCCTACCGGCTCACCTCGCGATTTTCGCAACTTCCAGGTGCACGATGCCCGCGGCATCCTTGACCGCCATGTAAACCACGCCGGGTCCGAATCCCGCGATCGTTCGGAACGGCGGCAGCTGCACGCGATCGAACAACGCACCGCGTCTGTTGACGAGGTCATAGACCGGCTGGCCGCTCACCATCGTCGTCGTGCGAATCCAGAGATTGCTCTCGGCGTCGACTTTCGTGGCACCGTGAGGGAATGCTGGCCGATAGTCGGGGAGATCGTTTGGCTCGGTCGTGGGATCGATCGGCGGGGGCAGCTGCGGACGCGGGCCCTCGAATCCGGCACCCGCACCCGCTCCGCCGCTTCGCCCGCCGGTGCTGGCCACGCCGCTGGTTCCGCCAAGCGGAATCCCGCTGCGGAGGGAATCGCGTCGCGCCTTCAGTGCCGCGGCGGCCGAGTCGATCAACACCTGTTTTTGAGTATCGTCGAGGTGTTCCCAATCGAACGCCATCTTGGGCGCCGACGACCACTTGCCGCTCGCGTCCATCCAGTCGACGTGAAAGTCCTGACCGCGCACGATCACGAGCGATCCGTCCGGTCGCACGACCCAGTCGTCGACGACGGGAATCGGGTCCATGCCGGTCAGACTCTGCATCGAGATGGGTCGCCCATCCTCGTTCGTGGTGATGCTTTGCCGAGCCTTCGGCGTTCGGATCGTCGCGACGGTATCGTACGCCTGCGTCGCGAAGTCGAATCGCACGATCAGCGCCGAATCTACGACTGATTTTACCGTCGTGCTCGCGGGGAGCGCCTTCGTCGGCACGGCGAAGGTGAGGGGCAGATAATACAGCAGCCGGCCTGCCGCATCGAACCCCGGCGTGAAATACAAGCTCCCGATCGACACCGGCCGGTTGTTCGGCCGAGGCGTCGCCATCACGCGCGCGATTCGTCCGGCCGGACTCAGCACGGGCATGGCGCTCGATTGCGGATCCAGAAAGAGCGCGGTATCGCCGTGGAACGGAATCAGCGCGCCGGCCCCAAAGCCGTACGCGGTCGCCGTCACGCTCGCCGAGTCCGTGATCACGCGGGCTGCAGCCAGCGACGAGTCGAAAATCACGACCCGGCGTGCGACGATGTCGTTGACGAACACTCGCCCGTCGGAAAGACGAATCGCCGCCGCAATGCTCGACAACGGCTCTGTCGAAACGTGCGTGATCGGCCCGATCGGGCGAATCGCCGGCGGTCGCTGGCCCGACGCATGTCCGCTCATTGCGCTCACGATCGCGACGGCGATCGCGCTCGTCCGAATTCCCAGTGCATCACTCGTCGTCATCCGCCCCCCCCGCCCCGCCGCCCGACCTCCCTGCCGTGGTCCCAGGCGCACCCGACGTTCCGCTTCCGGGCGCGAACACTCCCCCAGGCGTTCCCGATGTTCCCGATCGCACCGCTGCCAGATATCGAAGATCGAGATACGCCGCGACGAGATCCGGCAGCTTGCGGCGTTGCTCGGCCGTGAGCAGCGACTTCACCGAGGGCACGATGCCAATGAGCACACCCACCGAAGCCTCTCGCGCGCGGCGGTACCGGTCATACGCGTCGCCCTGGTCGTACACCTCGGGAAGCGCGGCGTAGTACTTCGTCACCGGCGTCCAGATCGAGTCGAGCTGGATCACGTAGCGGCGATTCATCGTCGCGATGCTGTCGGCCTGACCGGCGCTGAGCTTCAGCGTTCCGCCGTCGCGCAGAATCGCCTCCATCGGGTTGATGATGCCGCCCGAGTTGTACGCCAACCGGAGCATCGCTTCGGGCACCTTCGTGCCGCCGGACGTGCGTCCGCGGTCGAGCGTCTGCGTGAGCGCCTGCCGCTCGCGCGACGGGCCGACGTCGACTCTGAGCGCCATGGTGATCGTGACGGGATTCCGAATCGCGCTCGCCGCCTGGGTCGTGTTTCCGAATCGCTGGTTCACTTGGTACGTGTACGACCGCGACTGCGGATCGAAGCCGCGGACGAACAGCAATCGTGGATCCGCCAACGCCGCTTGTCCCCAGCCGTGCGTGTGACTCTCGCCATGGAGCAGGTAGTCGGCGGCGCCGAGCGGATTCCCGATGGCGAACGACAGCGTCGCGCGCTGCGGGAGACGAATGCGCACCGGGTTCAGCGCGACGCTCATGAACGCCGTCGACGTCCAGGGGCCCTCGCAACTATTCCGCGCGGCGAGATCGCCGAGTTGTTTGTCGAGACACGCCCGCACGCGCCCGGACGACGACGCGAGGAGCGCGCTCATCCCCGTCCCCGAGGCGAGCGAGCCGCCCGTGCCGGTCGTGTGAGCCGGATCGAAAACGAACGCCCGGTCGTTCGCGTAGCCGTCGCCGTTCACGTCGCTCGCGACCATCGGCGTGAACGGCATCCCCGACATGAATCGCTGGAACCAGTTCAGCCGCACGACGTCGAACAGATTGCCGCCGACGTTCACGATCGCCTGATGCCGCCAGTCCGCCGACGACCGCCCCCCCGACTGGTCGAACGGATTGCCGGTCGTGCTGGTGAAGCCGCTCACGTTGTCGCGCACGCTGTTGAGCGTGTAGCTCAGCCCCCACGTATAGCGCGAGTTCACAGAAGACGGCGACAGCGCAATCGTGAGCTGCCGGCTGGTCGACGTGAGATTCGACCGGAGCTCCGTCACGCGATTGAAAAGGTCCGTCTCGTGCCCGTCGCGCGGCGCGATCGCGCCGGTCGTCGTCACGATGTTGGCCGCGTCCACGAACACGGGACGGCCGTCCTCGCCGGGAAGCGTGAAGCGCGCCGTCGGCGAAACGTTGAGGTCGACGAAGCCCGGCTGATTCATGTTGCGCGAGTACGTCCCCGTGACGGTCGCCATCATGCGGTTGTCGAGCACCGCGCCCGCCCACTGCAGGGTCGAGCGAAGACTTCGCTGCGACGCGTAGTTCGGCGCGAACAGCGTCACGTTCGATCCTGCGTTGGCGAATGGCGTCGCCCCCCCGACACTGCCATCGAGACACGCGCTGGGAATCGCGGACGGATCGTTCGCGTATGCGCGCCAATCCGGAATCGGCGTCGCGGTTCCGACGCACGTCACCTGTTGTTGGCCGCCTTGGACGCCCGAGTTCACGAACGCCTGGCTCGGCAGCGACGCACTCAACGAATTCTGAAAGAGGCCGATGCCGCCGCGCACGACCGCGCGAGGCAGGCGAGCCGCACCCTCGAACGCGCCGATCTGGGGCGCCGTGCCGTACGTCCACGAGAAACCGATCCGCGGGCTCACGTAGACGCCGTTCGGCAGGTGGTCGTTGTGAGCGTCGAACAGGTGCTCGACGTCCGAGTTCAACGTGGGGACCCGCTCGTACCGGTTCGCGTCGACGCGGGCGCCGTACACGATCTGTAGATCCGGATTGCGACGATATGAATCGCCGAATGAGAAGCCGCCGATCCACTCGCCGCCGCTCGCGTGCGTCGGCGTCAACTGCCGCGTGTACGACGCCGGCCGATTTGCGTCGAGGTCGGCGAGCGAATTGAACGTGAACGTGCCGAGCGCGTTGGTCGCCTGGTCCAGCGAGTAGCCGTCGCGGCGGATCTCGCTCGTCATCTTCACGCGGTGCTTGTTGTTCGCGCTGAACCACGACAGCTGGTTCGTGAGGTCGACCGAGTTGCTGGTCGCGCTCGTGTTGGCCGACGTGCCGCCGAAGACGATCGATTCGACACCGCTCGAGCCGTCGGGGAAGGCGGAGCTCACGATCACGTTGCCGCTCGACAGGTCGAGATAGGGCGTGATGTATCGATGCGAAGCGCTGTAGCCGATCGCGCTCTCGCTCAGAATCCCAAAGCCATAGAAACCGCTGTGATGCGCCTGCACGGCGCCGTTCCACGACGTCGTGTTGAAACTCGCCGCGGGGAGCATCGTGGCGAGCGGCGAAGCCGGCGACGAACGGTTCCACGCAGCCTGGAACGTGAGGTTGTACGCCTGGCCGCTGGTCGACGACGGTGGTGTGAGGTCGAGACTGCCCAGGACGAGTGCTTGGTCGTTGAGCCGATCGCTGGGAAATCCCCCCACCGTCGCAGGCACCTGCGCACCCTTCAGGATGGAGAGCAGCCGGTCGAGCGAATCCGTCGCGATGCCGTCGGCCTCGAGGCCGATCGAATCGGTGTTGAGCAGGGTGTGGAGGTCGTTCCCTCTTCGCCCGGCCTGATAGGCAATACTATAGAAGGCCTTGTCGAGCGCGAACGGCCCCGACACCGCGCCGCCGACGTTCGCATTCGTGTACCGCTGGCCCAACGCGCGCCCCGTCGCGTCGGTCCACTCGAGCTGCGGCGCGTTGAACACGACGCTCGACGTCCGACTGATGTAGTTCGACCCCGGCAATGTCCGGATGTTGATGCGCCCGCCGCTGAATCCTCCCTGCGACACGTCGTACGGCGACGTCGCCAGGTTGACCGAAACGTTCGCGTCGCGCGGAATGTCCGTCGCGCCGCTGTTGAGGCCATTGAGCGACGTGTTGTTCTGATCCTGGTCGAGGCCGAGCACCGAAATGCCCGACGGATCGCCGTTCACCCCCTGAATGAACAGGACGCCCGGCAGCGTCGCGGCCATTGCCGCCAAGTCGCCAACCTGGTCGGGTGGAACGAGCCCCGACGTGATCGACTTCTCTGTGCCGCTGATGTCCGGTGTCGTCGCGCCGCGCACGGGCCGGCTTCGGTTTCGTTGCGCGTTGGTGATGACGGTGTCGAGCACAGCGCCGATCGGTGTGAGGCGCGCGTCGCCGAGCAGAATGTCTTGGTCCGCGGTGCGCTTGACCTCGATCCGCCGCGGCGAAAACCCGAGCGCAACGAAGGTGACGAAGTAGTCGCCTTCCGCCTCGGGGAACGTGATCGTGTAGCGGCCGTCCTTGTCGGTCTTCGCGTTTCGGTTGACGTTGCCGTTGAGTGACGTCGCCGTCACCGAGACGTTGGCGATCGCCGCGCCATCCGCGGCGGCCGACGTCACCCGTCCGCGGATGACGTCGACCTGGGCTTCGAGCCGGCCGGCGCCGAGAAGGGCGAGCGCCGCGCGTGCGACAACAAGAAATGAGACGCAGCGGCGCATCGTCGTCTATCTCGGTGGAACCTCGAGGGTCCGGACCACTTGGATACGGATGCGCGATGCGAGCGTCGCACGGTCGGCGTCGTTCGTCAGGATCGCGGCGAACGCCGCCGCGCTCTCCTGCGACATCACCACCTGGTTCGAGAACGGGGGACGGGACATGATCGCCGGCGCAACCGGCGGACCCAACGCGCGCATGTCCGCTTGCATCTTGGTGAGGATGGTGCGCGCGTCGCCTTCCTGCTGCGGCGTCAACGCGATGCCGTTGAAGTAACGCTGGAACAGAAAGTCGGTCGCGTTGACTTCGGTCAAACCACCGGCGCCACCTCGCCCTCCGCCGCGGCCGCCTTCTACTGCAATGGCCCCGGTGACGACGGGAGCAACGCCACGACCGCCATCGACCACAACGTCACCAGTGACGACGGACGCAGCACCGCGGCCACCACCACCGACCCGCGCGCCACGCCCGCCGCCACCGATGAACAGCGAGTCACCGGCGAATCCACCACGCGCCACCGCGCCCGCGCCGACCGTGCCTCCCCCTCCCGCGCCGCCGCCGGATCGACCGCGGCCGCCCGGGACCTGCGCCACGAACCGGCTGTGCAGCAGTGCCTTGTCGGCATCGTTCGTCAGTAAGTTCTCGAGAGTGGAATCCGCGTGCGCCTGGACCGCCTGCCTGAGCGGAGCGGCGGCCATCAACGCGCGCAGCGTGTTCGACATCTGTTCCACCTGCGCCGCCTCCAGCTGAGCGATGAGCGCTCGCGCTTTTGTTTCCTGGTCCGGCGTCAGCGTGATCCCGCCAAAGAGCCGCGCGAAGGTCGAATCGGTTCCGATCTGCACCGGCAGTTCGGCGAGCCCGATCGGCCTGGTTACGACCGGTCCGGGAAGCTCACGTCGAGGCAGCGTTTCCGAGGGAGCGGCTGAATCCTTCAGCTTCTTTTGCGACGAGACGAGCTCGGAGGTGCGCGCGGAATCCGCGGCAACGTGTAAGGGTTGCGATGGCTTCGAAGCCGTGCCGTTCAGGGTCGTGGTCTTGGCCGGTGTCGTCGACGCCTGCGCGACCGCCTGCGTTTGCCTTGGTACAACGGTCGAATCGCGCGGAGTCGACTTCGTCGTCGGAGACGGCGTGACCGAATGCGACGCTCGCGGCGGAGCCGCGGGATGCGGCGCGATCCAGGCCGCCGTCACGACGACCAGGCCAATTCCCGCGACAACCAACCCCGTGCGATGCGACGCTCGGCCGCGGCGTTGTCCGATCGCGCGAATCCGGCGCTCGAGCTGCGACGCACGCTCGGCGAACGCGGTGGCGCCCATGAGAGCCAACCGCCGCCGCGGACGCGCGACTTCGAGCAGCAGGTCGCCGTACGAGCGAGCGTCGGCGTCGCGGAGCACACGCGCGTCGCAATCCAGCTCGACCGCGACGCGCAGACGTACGAGTTGCCACCAGAGCGCGACGTTCCACGGCATCGCGATGAGCGCGAAGTGCGCGAGCGTGAGCAGCTGGCCGTCGCGCGCGCGCCGGTGCTCTTGCTCATGTCGCAGCATGAGCTCGACCTGGGACGCCTCCATGTCGAGCGTCCACTGGGGCACGACGATCGCGGGCGACAGCGCGCCGACGAGCGCGGGACCCGTCGCTTCGGACACGAGCACCTCCACCCCCTGCACCGTGTCGCGGCGCCACCACCGGCGCATCCACGCGAGCGCGATGGTTCCGCAGAGGAAGTGCGCGATCAACGCCGACGAGAGCGTGAGCCAGGCGATGCCGAGCGGTACGTCCGCGCGAGCCAACGCGGTCCGCCAAGCCCATCGCGGCGTCGCGGGCTGCGCGGAAATCGTGAGAGCCGGCGAGGCTGGGGCGAGCGAGTCGCCCGACACCACGGGCACAGCCACCCGTTCGTCGCTGGCCGCGGCGACTGTAACGGTGGGTTGCGACGCGACGCGGTAGGCGAGCGCCGGGACAGCAAGCGAGAGCAGCACGGCCACCGTCCACACGTGCCGCACCGGCACGCGTGCGGCGAGCAGCGTCTGTTCCGCGACGACAGCCGCGAGCGACAACCCGAGCGCGCAGAGCACGCAATAGAGCATCCACGGGGCGATCATTTGTCGGCCTCCTTGAGCTTGTCGTCGAGCAATCGGCGAAGACGTCGCAATTCGGCCGGCGTGACGCTTCGCTCGGTCACGAGATGCGTGAGCAGCCGCTCTGTCGAGCCGCCGAAAAGCTTTTCGACGAGGCGGGACGTGGCGGTCGCACCGGCGACGTCTTGTTTGACTCGCGCTTGAAAGCGGTGCGCCTTCCCTTCTTCCGTGTGGGTGACGTAGCCCTTGCTTTCGAGAACGGTGAGCACGGTGAGCACCGTGTTGTGGGCCAGGTCGTCGCTCAGTCGCGCCCTGACCTCCGCGACCGTGGACGGGCCCCGCTCCCACAGGATCGCCATCACGTCGAGCTCTCGATCGGTGAACGTCGGCGGCATCCAGTTCCTCCTACGTCTTTCGGTGAACTCCCCTGGGGCCCGCTCCTGGGCATTTCCGCTGCCGGGCCGGTCATCTCCTATATTTCTAGGAGATAATGAGACGAAGGTCGGCGAATGTCAATAGTACGCCCGACGACCGCGGAAACGTTGGCCCGCGGTTTCGGCGCCACAACTCACCGGCCGACCGGCCACTGCCCCCTTCAACGGATGGGCGCCCTAGTGCGATAATCCGTCGTAGCCTGGATCGCCTGCAACCTCATCCATAGATGGAGAACGTCATGGTGAATCGCCTTTGGCTCGCCGGCACGACCCTCTCGCTCGCGCTCAGCGTCACGGCCTCGGCGCAGCGACCCAATCCTCCGGGAGGACGCGGCGGCGCGAGCGCGCCTCCGGAAACGACCGAAGCCGGCGTCGCCGCGGTCGAGAAGGTATCGACCACCCATCACACCGCGAACATCGGCGGCAAGGCGATCGCGTACACCGCGAACACGGGGACGATGGTCATCCGCGACGACGACGGAAAGCCGCAGGCCACCGTGTTCTACATCTCATATACTCGCGACCAGGAGGACGTCTCGACGCGGCCCGTCACGTTCTTCTTCAACGGCGGCCCTGGCTCCGCGTCCATCTGGTTGAGCATGGGGCTGATGAGCCCGAAGCATCCGGACATGGGACCGAACGGAGCCGAGCCCGCGCCGCCGTACAACCTGGTCGACAACCCCTATTCGCCGCTCGACGCGACGGATCTCGTGCAAGTCGACGCGATGATGACCGGCTATTCGCGGCCGGCGCCGGGTGTGAAGGTCACCGACTTCACCGGCGCGGGCAACGACCTCAAGATGTTCGGGCAGTTCATCCGCACCTATCTCGACAAGTACAACCGCTGGGGTTCGCCGAAGTATCTGTTCGGCGAGAGCTATGGCACTTTCCGATCGGCCGGTCTGTCGGCGGAGCTGCAGAGCTCCGAGGGCATCGAGTTGAACGGCGTGATGCTGCTCGGCACGGTGCTCGATCTCTCGCTCATCCAGCCGGCTCCGGCAAACGACCTGCCCTACCAATGCTTCCTGCCCACGTACACGGCGACCGCGTGGTATCACAAGAAGCTGCCGGCCGACTTGCAGAAACTGACGCTCGAGCAGGTCGTTCAACAATCGCGCGTCTATGCGTTCGGCGACTACGCGAGCGCGCTCGCCAAAGGCAATACATTGACCGCGGCCGAGCGTACCGCCGCGGCGCAGCAGATCGCGCGCCTCACGGGCGTGTCGACGCAGTACATCCTCAACACGAATCTTCGAGTCGATCCCGGCGTCTTCCGTACGGAACTGCTGCGCGACGCGCGCGAGACCGTGGGCCGCTACGACAGCCGAATGATCGGCCTCAACGGCAACGCGTCGAGCCAGCGCCAGGACTACGATCCGTCGGACGTCGCGCCGTCGGGCGCGTTCATGTCGGCGTACATGCGCTTCCTGCACGGCGATCTCGATTTCAAGACCGATCTCCAGTATTACACGGGCGGTCACGCCGGCCGCTGGGACTACTCGGGCATTCTCCCCGCGGGCAATCTCGGGAGCGGCTATCCGAGCACGTCGGACGCGTTGCGCACGGCGATGGCGAAGAATCCGTATCTGCGCGTGATGGTCGGCTCCGGCTACTACGACATGGCGACGCCGTTCGCCAACGCCGAGTACACCTTCCATCATCTCGGGTACGACAAGACGTACAGCGATCGCGTGCAGTTCAAGTACTACGAGAGCGGCCACATGGCATACCTGAACCAGGCGTCGGCGAAACAACTGAAGGCCGACATCGGAAGCTTCATCGAGTCGACGCAGCGCCAGGCGAACCTCACGCCTTAGCGCGCGGCCTTTTCGTCAACTTTTCTTGGCGTCGTGGTACTCCTTCCGAATCCGATCGAGATCGACCGTCGGCTTCGGGTAGTGCATGCCCAGCGCCTCGAGCTGTTCGACCAGGACCCGAGCGATGGCGTAGTTGCGGAACCACTTGTGGTCCGCGGGAATCACGAACCACGGCGCGTGCTTGGTGCTGCATCGCGAAAGCGCCTCCTCGTATGCCTCGACGTAGTCGTCCCACAGCTTGCGCTCGGCGTAGTCCGCCTCGCTGATCTTCCAGCGCTTCGCCGGCTCGTCGAGGCGGTCCTTGAAGCGCTTCAGTTGTTCCTGCTTGGAGATGTGGAGAAAGAACTTGAGGACGTGCGTTCCCTCCTCCGCGAGCCCCTCCTCGAACGCGTTGATCTGGTCGTAGCGCTTCGACCAGACCGCCTTCGGCACGAGCGTGTGCACGCGCACGACGAGCACATCCTCGTAGTGCGACCGATTGAAGATCCCCACCTCGCCTTTGCCGGGCGTCGCACGATGCACACGCCACAGAAAGTCGTGCGCCAGCTCCTCCGCCGACGGCGTCTTGAACGACGTGACATGGCACCCCTGCGGATTCATCGCGCCGAAGATGTGGCCGATCGTGCCGTCCTTTCCGGACGTGTCCATTCCCTGGAGACACACCAGCAGCGCCCGCGAGTGCTCGGCATACAGAAGCTCCTGGAGATCATGGAGCCGACGCTTGTCGGTCTCGAGCGCCGCTTTGGCATCAGCCTCGCTTCCGTGGCTGTCCGCAGGATCGAATTCAGCGAGCCGGACCTTGGAGCCCGGCTTGATCATGAAGCGATCGCTGTAGCCCATCGCGATTTCCTCCAGAGCGTGACCAACTCTCGGTCGGAAAGCTACGGTCGCCGGCGCTGAACTGCTTGACGGTCTGCCATTGCGTCGCCCAACCCATCCCAAGACTTGACAGATCTGCGGAGATAAAATATTATCTCGATACGATTCGCCCGGACGCTATGAGAACCGACATCCGTGATGCTCTGCGCGCGCTCCGGCGCTCGCCGGTCTTTACCTTGGTCGCCGTGCTGACCCTCGCGCTGGCGATCGGAAGCGCCACGGCGATGTTCGGGGTCGTCGACGCGGTGTTCATTCGCGGATTACCGTACGGATCCGCCGATCGGCTGCAGACGATCTACGAACGGAGCGAGAGCGGCAACCTCCGCGTGCCCTCGTATCCGACATTTCGAGATTGGCAGGACCAGGCGGCGACGATGAAGGGCGTCGTCGATGGATTCGCGTTCGTGCGCGGCGACGGCGTGATGATTCCCGGTCCTGACGGCCCCGAACGCAAGATCGTCGCGTACGTCACGCCGGGGTTCTTCGAGATGATGGCGACACCTCCGTTTGTCGGGCGGACGTTCGCGCCCGACGACGAATCCGCGGGATCCCCGCGCGTCGTCGTCATCTCGTACGACTACTTCATGCGCCAGTTCGGCGGCGATCGCTCGGCACTCGGCGCCACGGTCAGCGTCGACAGTGTGCCCACCAAGATCATCGGTGTCATGCCGCGGGGATTCGCCTATCCCAACTTCGGGGGCACGGGCGGCTGGCTGCCCCCCGCGATGTGGGAGCCGATTGCCGTTTTTCAATCGACCCACACGGCGCTGACGCGCCGAGGACTTCACGTCGACAGTCGCGCGATCGTTCGGCTGAGCAGCCGCGCCGACTCCGCTCGCGTCAGCGCCGCGATGAAAGCGGTGCAGCGGCATCTCTCGGAGAATTATCCGGAGGAACAAGCGCACTGGACGTCGATCCGTCTTCAAAGCCTCTCCGACGAGCTGTTCGGGCCGCTGTCGACGACGCTGCTGATGATCAGCGCGGCGATCGCCCTGATGCTCGTGCTGGCGTGCGCGAACACCGCGAATCTTCTGCTCATTCGCGCCAGCTCGGCGTCGCGTGACTTGACCGTTCGCGCGGCCCTCGGCGCAGACCGATGGCGACTGGCACGGCGACAATTCGCCGAGGTCGCGCTGCTTACCTCGTTGTCGGGCGCATGCGGCGCCGTGCTCGCGTTCTGGTTCGTCGCCGCCGTTCGGCCGTATGCCGCGCAACGCCTGGCGTTCGCGGGTGACATTCACATCGATCATCGCGCCGCCGCGTTCGTCGTGCTCCTGGTCGGCCTCGTGTCGCTGGTCGTGAGCGCGCTACCGGTGCTCCAAGTCGGGCGGTCGAACCTCATCGCGCGCTTGCGCGGTGGCTCGGGCACGCAAGCACACGGACTCGCCGAGCGACGAACTCGCGACGCGCTCGCCGCGGTTCAGTTGGTTCTGGCGATCGCCGTGTTGAGCGTCGCCGGCTTGCTCGTCCAGAGCCTCCGTCGCCTTTCGTCGGTCGACCTCGGCTATGATCAGGCGGCTATTTCGTTCGCGATCTCGCCGCCGGCGCACCGGTATGAATCGCCGAGCGAGGCGGCTGCGCTGTATCGACGTATTCTCGATGCGGTCGACGCGGTTCCGTCGATCGAAGGAAGCGCGGCGGCGGGAGGCGCGCTCCTGCAAACCAAAGTCGAAACAGAGGGCCAGTCAGCCGGCGCCGCGCCGCCGGAGGCGCTCTATCACCCCGTCTCCGAGTCGTACTTCTCCCTGCTCCGTATACACGTCGTCGCGGGCCGAGGCTTCGGCGCCGACGACATGCGCGCCCCGAACGGGTTTGTAATTACGGAGAACCTCGCGCGAAAGCTGTGGCCGAGCGGAAATGCGCTCGGTCAACGCATCACGGTCCATCGAGCTTCACAGGCGCGCGCGGATTTTGGCCAGCCGATCACGCTGCCGGTCGTCGGAATCGTCGCCGACCATCGGATCTTCGGCCCCGAGAACGATCCGCCGCTCCAGGTCTTTCTGCCGTACACGCTCGAGGTTTGGCCATGGATGAACTTCGACGTGCGCGCGCCGAAAACGGCGCCCGTCGTCGCGCAAATCGAACGCGCGGTGCGCGGTGTCGAGCCGGCCGTGAACTTCCTCAGCAAACCCAGCCTCGGAGCGTCCGGCCTCACGGGACTTCTTACTGACCCGCGCGTGTTCGTCATGAGTCTCATGAGCGCGTTCGGCGCCATCGCGATGTTTCTTGCAGTCGTCGGGCTGTACGGGATCATCGCGTACGGTGTGTCGCAACGGACGCGCGAGTTCGGCGTTCGCATCGCCGTCGGCGCGACTCCGCGGGACATCGTCGGCATGGTGATGCGGCAGGCGGGCGCGCTCGTGATCGTCGGAATTGCTGGCGGCTTGGTCGTGGGGTTCCTTGGCGCCCGTCTCGTGCGTTCGATGTTGTTCGGCACGAGCGCGCTGGACCCGGCGACCCTGGTCCTCGTTCCGGCGATTCTAGCGGCAGCGGCCGTCGCGGCGAGCTTCGCTCCGGCGCGACGAGCGGCCCGCGTCGATCCGATCGTGGCGATTAGAGAGGACTAGCAGGGCGCTGGAACTGCTTTACCGCAGAGGCGCAGAGCGCGCAGAGGGCCGCAGAGGACAACTCAACGACGAGGACGGCCCCATTTTTTGAACGACCTCGGGGTTTTACGAGATACCTCCCGAGGTCGTTCCCTCAGAAGCTTTGTCGTCCTCTGCGCTCCTCTGCGGTCTCCGCGTCTCTGGGGTGATGTAGTTTGTGATTAACCCGACTTGGTCACGAGCACCACGATGCGATCCGGCTCGTCGCTCGCGGCCGCTGGAAGCATCAGCGTGATGCCGTCGCGCGATTCCACGAAGTCGACTTTGGCAGCGTTTTTCATGTTCGTGGCGCGCACGACGCGAGCGCCGAGCGGCGGAAGCGACAGCGAGCGGTCGGGCCAGTCGAGCACGTGGACGAAGACGGTGTCGCCGCGCCGAGTGGTGGCGCCCCAGGCGCGCGGGGCCACCGGACCACCGCGCGTTCCATAGATAGAGCGTCCGTACGTGGCCAACCACGCGCCGACCGACCGAAGACGCTCGACGGCTTCCGGTTGGATCGTGCCGTCGGGCCGCGGTCCGATGTTGAGCAGCAGGTTGCCGTCGTTCCCCGCGGCGCGCACGAGATAGCCGATCAGTTCCTTCGTGGACTTGAACTTCTTGTCGGTGATGTTGAAGCCCCACGACTGGTTCATGGTGAGCGACGTCTCGAGGGGCAGCGACCCGATCTCCTTCGTGTTGAATCCGGCCGTGTTCGCGCCCGGCAAATCCTGCTCGAACGTCTGAACGTCTTCGCCGGGCTTCGGGGCCTGGTGGTGGTTGGGGATGATGAGAGCCGTCGGCTGGAGGCGATGGATCAGCGCGTAGGTCTTGGCGAGCCGCCAGTCGGCGTCGGGTTTGTCCCACATGCCGTCGAACCAGATGCCGCCGATCGGTCCGTAGTTCGTGAGCAGCTCGGTGAGCTGCGCGTCCATGAAATCGAGATAGCGATTCCAGTCGCCCGACTCGGGGCGGCCTGTCGACCGGCCGGTCCGCCCGCGGGGCCAGTAGTCGGGGTGATGCCAATCGAGCTGCGAATAGTAGAAGAAGAGCTTGATGCCGTTCGCCCGGCATTCCGCGGCGAGCTCTTTCATCGGGTCGCGCGCGAACGGCGTCCAATCGACGATGTTGTAGCGATTCGCCTTCGTCGCGAACATCGCGAACCCGTCGTGATGGCGCGATGTGATCGTGATGTACTTCACGCCGGCGGCTTTCGCCGTGGCGACCCACGCGTGTGCGTCGAACTTGATGGGATTGAACGCCGACGCGAGCCACTCGTAGGTGTCGACGGGGATCGAGCGGTTCTCCATCACCCACTCGCCTTGTCCGAGCTGGCTGTAGACGCCCCAGTGGATGAACATCCCGAAGCGGGCCTCGCGGAACCACTCGCGCGCGGCGAGTCGTTCGGGCGGAACCGGCTCGGCGGTCTGACAGAACGCCGAGCCGCTGGCGAGGGCGATTCCGAGTGCGGGTGCAAGCCAGGCGAGGCGCATCTGGAGACAATACCGCTGCTTCATTATTACCGTCGTCTAGTGACGCGCGGCTGGCTTTGGCGCCGCAGCGGAACGAGCACGAAGTTCGTGAGCATCGCGAGAAGTCCCAGCCCGTACCACTGCGCCTCGCTGGTCAGCAGATACAGCACGCCACCGAACAGCGCGGCGCCTTCGCCGACCGCCCACAAGACCAACACTTTCGCGTTGCGCTCGGGACCGTCGTCCATCTGTCGCACGCCGCCGCGCAGCACGAGCGCGACGATCACGGCGAGCACCGACACGGCGGCGGACGCATACCGCAACGCCATCGGCTGCGGACGAATCGGGAACGATCCGGCGCGGTGCATGAACCAGACGACGACGCCGAACGCGATCACGCCGAACCAGAGCATCATTCCGACCAATCCGAGCGACTGCGTTTGGAGCTGATTGGGTGAGGGCTGCGGTCTCGTCGCCATCGTCGTTTCTCGCGTTCAGAGAATTGGTGCACCAACCTACGCCCGCCTTTGTGACGCGGAAAGCGTCGCGAACGGAACGCGGCTCTTGACGCGTTGGCCCGGTCGTATCATCGTGATTGCGGCGCCGATCCGCGCCCAACCTCTCGAGACTCCGCCCCAGCCGGAGTCGAGTGCGAGGCAAAGGGGGGCAGACTCCCGGATCCGTTCGTCGGTCCTTTGCGTTCACCGCGTGCGCTGCTGGGGGGTGGCCCGTGGTGTACCCAAAGGAGACCAGACGATGCCCAGCCAGAAGGATTTCAAGCGCCTCGTTCGCGCTCGTATGCGAAAGACCGGCGAGTCCTACACCGCCGCCCGCGCCCAGCTGCTCGCCAAGCCCTCACGTTCACGCACCGCGGAGAAAGCGCCGCGACCGGCCGCGCCGGCCGTCGACTACGCGAAGCTCGCCGGCATGAGCAACGAAGTCGTGAAGGAGAAGACCGGTTGTCAGTGGGACCGTTGGGTGAAGTCGCTCGACCACCACGGCGCCGCGATGCTACCGCATCGAGAGATCGTCGATGTGATTCAGGCGAAGTACAAGGTCGGCGATTGGTGGGCGCAGATGGTGGCGGTCGGCTACGAGCGGATCAAAGGCCTTCGCGCCCGCGGCCAGCGGCGCGACGGCAGCTACGAGGCGACCAAGTCGCGCACGTACAACGTGCCGATTGCGACCCTGCACCACGCCTTTGCCGATGCGACCATTCGCCGCCGCTGGCTCGATGAACCCGGGGTGACGGTTCGCACGTCGACCCCTCCCAAGTCGATTCGGCTCGGCTTGGCCGACGGGAGCATCATCGCCGTCGGATTCACGTCCAAGGGCGATGCGAAGAGCATGGTCGCGTTGAGCCACGCGAAGCTGCGCAGTAAGGAGGAAGCCGAGCGGGTGAAGCAAAAATGGGGCGGCCGGTTGGATGCGCTCGCCGAGGCGTTGCGATGATCCACTCGTCGGTCGCCACCACGGTGACCGCGTGTCCTATCCCCAAACCTGACCGGCGTATGGAAAGCACGATAGCTTCCATATTGTGCTTTCCCTCCGTCCCGTCTGGTTCCGCGCCCTCATAGGGATCTGGTCCCTGTGGTTCGGCGCCATGCTCTCCGAGCCTGGCGCGCTCCACTCGTGCCCGACTCACGGGGGCGGCTCGCACACCGCGCACACCGCGCGCATGCCGGGGATGGACCACAATTCCGGCGGACAGCACGCCCCGCCGTCGAAGACTCACTGCACCTGCCTCGGCGACTGTTGCTCGTCGTCACCGACCGCGCCCCCCGCGGTTCGAGTCGCGGTCGATCCGGCCGCGCGCATCGTTCCGGTCGCGCCGCGCATCGTTGCGTCGGCGGATCCCGCGCCGGCTGAGGCGCCGCCGCATCGTCTTCCGTTCGCGAACGGACCGCCCGCCGCCGCCCTGCCGATCGGCTGATCTCTCAGCCCACACACAATTCGGCAGTCGCTGATCCGCCCTGCGCGGCGGCGCTGCGTCTTGGATTCGGCTCAATCCGTACCGGACGCGCGGCGCGCATCCACACTCGAACACAGGTTTCAGATGATAATATATGAAGGCTCGGTCCCCTTCCCCGCATGGCGGCGTTTCGCCGCGGCGATTGTGCCTTCGGCGGGGCTGGCGGCATCGTTGAGCGGCCAACAACCTCCTGTTTCATCCGTTCCCGCAGCGAACGTTCGTCGCGAGCCTGAAGTACTCGCTGTGATCCTCACGGAGCTGTGAGGATGCGCGCGGTGCGCCGCGGTCTGCGGGCGTTCGGAGTGGCTATCGCGCTGCTCCTCGTACTGCGCGCCGTGGCGCAGGCGCACGCCATGTTGGTGGGCGCCGAGCCCGCGGCCAACGCCCACTTGAATTCGGGCCCGGCGCGAGTGCGTCTCGTCTTCAGTGAAGAAATCGATCCGACATTGGCTCGGCTGTCGCTCATCGCGAGCGACGGCACTGCGCGCCAGCTCGCCGTGCGTGGCGATCCCCACGACGTGCGCGCCCTCATCGGCACGGTCGAGCAACTCGCGGCCGGTGCGTATCGCGTACGGTGGCGCGTCGTGTCCGCCGACGGTCACCCGGTGGAGGGCAGCTACGCGTTTTGGGTCGGAGCGGGATCGCAAGCGGCGCCGCCGTTAACGGCTGATACGACGACGGCCGCTTCGCCGGTCTGGGGGCCGTCCATCGTCGGCGCGCCGGTCGTGCCGGCCGTGTTGCGCGGTGCGGCGCTCGCGTTGCTCATGGCGCTGACCGGACTTCTCGGCTTTGCGACGCTCGGCTCGCCGACGCCCCTGCGCGACCACGCAGGCGCCGCGCGCGTGCGGCGCGCGATCGCGTGGCTCTCGGTGAGCACCGCTGTGTTGTTCGTCTTGCACTTCGTCGCGTGGCTGTTGAACGCGTCGGCGACCCACCGGCTCGGCGGCGAAGAGACGACGACGCTGCTGCGCAGCGGCGTCGCCCGCGTCGAGGAATGGCGCGTGGGTCTCGCGGCGCTTTCTCTCTGGGCGTCGGCGCTCGCGCGGCGTCCTCGGCTGGCATTTGCGTTCGCCGTCACGGCGTTGGTCGTCAGCGGTTGGGCGGGCCACTCGGCCGCGATGTATCCGGTCGTCGCGATTCCCGCCAAATCGCTACACCTGCTGGCCGGCGCCGCGTGGCTCGGCGGGCTGACCTGGCTCGTCACGGTAACGCGCGACGACTCGATCACGATGCGACGCGAGGCGCTGCGCGTGTCGGTCGTCGCATTGTGGGCCGTCGTATTCGTCGCGGTCTCGGGAACGGTTCAGGCGATCGCGTTCCTCCCGTCGGTGCGCGCCGTGTTCACGTCCGCGTACGGCGCGATCACGATCGCGAAAGCGGTCGGCCTGTGCGTGCTGGTCGGATTCGGCGCGTACCATCGTTCGCGGAGCCTGCCGCGTATCTCGACTGGCGTGGGCACGCCGGCAATCGACGCGTTTCGCCGCGCGCTTCGTGTCGAAGTGGTCGTGATGGTGCTGGTAATACTGCTCGGCGGTTGGCTCGCGTACGTCTCTCCTCCTCCTCCCTCGATGGCGTCGCACGCGACGCTCACACATTCGTGATTCGAATCATGCGTCTTCCCTTGAAAGTCGCGCTCGCGGCGGTCGCGGCATCGACGGTCGTTCTCGCCGGGCCGTTGATCGCATTTGCGCATGCGGTCGTCTTCCCCAAGATCTCCACGACCGGGACGTTCGAGCGTTACGTGCTTCGCGTGCCGAACGAGAAAACGGTCGCGACGACCCGCGTCGAGATTCGGTTCCCGGCCGGCGTTCGCGTGACGTCGTTCGAGGACGTTCCGGGCTGGCAGCTCGAGGTGCTCTCGGACTCGGCCAAGCACATCACCGGCGCGGTGTGGACCGGCACGCTCGCGCCGCAGCGATTCGTCGAGTTCCCGTTCAGCGCCGCGAATCCAAAAACAGAAGCACAGGTGGCCTGGCCGACGCTTCAGACCTACGCCGACGGCGAGGTCGTCGAATGGACGGGCCCGGAGGGCTCGAAACGGCCCGCGTCGTCGACGAGCATCCGAACGGCAGCGGAGTCAGCGACCGGATCCGGGGGAGGCGTGGCCGGAACGTCGCTGGTTTCGTGGGCGGCCCTGGCGCTCGCCCTCATTGCGACCGGACTCGCGCTGCGTCCGCGCACTCAAGCTTGAAAAGGCGCGAAGATTTGTATGCGAAAGTCCATGAGTTGCAACCATATGGGTGACTTCGGCGTAACACGAGTGGACGGGCCCGCCCGTGAGCCGTTGTGGCCGTCTGGCGCCTCGACTCGTCCAGGAATAGGCTTACATCGAACGAATGCCCACCCTCACTCGACATAGACGCCGGCCCACGCTGACGCTGGTCATCGCCCTTGTGGCGTTGATCGCACAGGTGGCTGTCGCATTGTCTCCGCTGGCCGAAGGCCGCCGGCCGGAGATGGCGTCGCACGTCGAAAGCGGCGGGGTGAAGCTGCATTACGCGCACAACGAAGCGACGTGCGCGTCGTGCCAAGCTCGTTCGATTCACGGAACGCCGCGCGCGGCCGACGTCGGGCTGCGGCCCTCCACCGAAGTTTCCGCCACGGTCGCCGAAGCGCGCGTTCACGTCGTCGCAGCCGACCGATTCTCACAGGACAACCCGCGCGCACCTCCCCGATTGATCTGAGCTCGCCGCAGTAGCAGCACGCCTCAGATCCACAATCAGGGACAACATGCGCCTTTTGTTTGGAGTGTGTGCGCTGGCCGCAGTTGCCAGCGCCACGGCTCCGCGTTGCACCGCACAAGCGGGTGCCGCGCGGGGCAATCAAGACCGATCGACCGACACGCTACGTCTGTCGCGCCTGCAGGCAATCGCCGCGGCGCTGACGGGCAACGGCCAAATCGAAGCGGCGCGCCAGCAGGTCGGCGAGGCCGCCGCGCGTCGCGTGACCGGCAACGCGATTCCGGATCCGCAATTCACGGCGGGGTTCGATCAGGAGACCAGCCCGTTCGCGTTCAACGGCGCGCCGTCGCGACCGGTCACGCTTGGCCTCTCAATTCCCTTTCCGGACAAGTTCCGGCTCAACAACAAGATTGGCTTGGCGGACGTCGGGAATTCGCAGGCGAACCTTCGGCTCCAGCAACAGACGATCGCGCTCCAGGCATCGGCGACGTACGACTCGCTGCTCGTCGCACTGCTTCACCGGCAGAATCTGATCGACGCCCAAAAGCTCGCCCAGGATTTTCTGACGCGAACGATGGCGCGCTTCGAGGCGGGAACGGTCGCCAAGCTCGACGTCATCCAGGCGCGGGTCACGGTCGCGCAGGCGCAGAACGATCTCATCTCGAACGAGCGCGATCTGCTGAACGCGCAAGCGTCGCTCAACCGCACACTCGGCCGAGTCGTCGGCGCGCCGATCGTTCCGACGGACACGCTGGCGCTGCCGCCCACGTTGCCCGACTCGGCGACGATCGAAACGATCGCGCTGCAGAACCGGCAGGAGCTCAAGGCCCTCCAGCAGCTCCAGCTCGGCCAGTCGGCGACGACCAAGCTCGCGAAAGAGTTCTGGATTCCCGACGTCACCTTCGGCGTCGCGAAGGACTACTCGGCGCCGGGCCAAGCGCTCTTCACGACCGGCATCTCGATGCCGCTGCCGCTCTTTTACTGGCAGCACGCACGCGGCGACATCGCCCTGTCGCAGCACACCGAGTCGGAGTTGGCGGCGACGTACCGCGACACGCGGGCGCAGGTCACGCAAGACGTTCGCGCGGCGTACGCCAACGCCAGCACCACGATGCGGCAAGTGACCTTCCTGCGCGACGAGCTCGTGCCGTCGGCGCGCGAAGCGTACCGCGTCTCGTCCACCAGCTACAGCCTCGGCGGGTCGTCAGCGCTCGAGGTGATCACCGCGCGAACCGCACTTCTGCAAGCTGAAGCCCAACTCGCCGACGCGCTCGCGGCGGCGAACACGGCCCGCGCGGATCTCGATCGCGCGCTCGGACTCAGCACTACCGCCTACGGGGCGACCATCCGATGACTACCCGAACACATCGCGGGCTCGTTTCCGCCTGCTTGCTGACCGCCGGATTCGTCGGCGCGTGCTCGTCGAACGACGCGTCCGGCCGTCAGCTCGGCGACACGTCGCTCGGTCCCAAGCCGAGCAACCTGACCGTCACCGCCGACCAGCGGCAGCGGATCCACATCGTCGCCGTGAAGGCGGTGACGTTCCGTCCCACCGTCGAGGCCACGGGCAACGTCGCCTTTAATGGCGATCATTCGACCCAAGTCTTGTCTCCGGTCTCGGGTCCGGCGCTGCACGTGCTCGCCGAGCCGGGCCACTTCGTGCACAAGGGCGACGCGCTCGCCGAGGTGTCGTCGCCCGATTTCGCGGCGGCGGTCGCGACGTATCGCAAGGCGGAAACGGCGGTCCGAAACGCCAAGCGCATCTACGCCCAGGACTCCGCGCTCTTCAAGAACGACGCGCTCGCCCGCACCGACTTGGAGCAGGCGCAGGCCGACCTTGCGTCCGCCGACGCCGACCTCGGCGCCGCGATCGAGGGAATGCGCTCGCTCGGCGTCGACGAGGAACAGATCCAGGCGGTGCGCGATGGCAAGAAGACGTCGATCGCCGCCGTGATTCGCGCGCCGATCGACGGCACGATCGTCGAGAAGCTGATCTCGCAGGGACAACTGCTCGCGGCCGGAACGACGCCGACCTTCACGATCGCCGACCTTTCGACCATGTGGGTGTTGGCCAACGTGTTCGCCAACGACCTCGGCGACGTCTCGGTCGGGCAGTCGGCGGACATCATCGCCGACGACGCACGGAAGCCGATGCCCGGCCGCGTCGACTACATCGCGTCGCTCGCCGATCCGGGGACGAAGGCGGTGCAAGTTCGCATTGTGGTGCCGAACGGAAATCGCGCGCTGCGCCGCGACATGTTCGTACGCGTTCAGATCAAGTCGACTAGCGAACATCACGGCATCCTCGCGCCCGTGTCGGCGGTGATGCGCGACGAGCAGAATCTTCCGTACGTGTTCATGACGGCGCCTGGGGGCTCGTTCGCCCGGCGAAAGGTCACGCTCGGCAGCCGAGTCGGCGATTCCTATGAGGTCGTGTCCGGTCTCGTCGACGGCGACCAGATCGTGGCGGAAGGCGCGCTCTTTCTCGAGTTCGCGGAGACGCAGTGAGCGCTCCTCCAACTCGTCCGCCGACCGAATCCACCGACTACACCGCCGACGGCGGCGCCGGGGCGCGGCGGGGACCGATTCAAAAGCTGGTCGAAGCGTCCGTCGGCCAGCCGCTCATCATCGCGTTGATCACCGTCGCCATCATTGGTGTCGGGATTTTCTCGCTGAAACGACTGCCGGTCGACGCGTACCCCGACGTCTCGCCTCCGGCCGTCGAGCTGACGGCGCAGTGGCCCGGACACGCCGCCGAAGAAGTCGAGCGGCTCGTGACGGTTCCGATCGAGACGGAGCTGAACGGCCTGCCGAACCTGGTCGTGATGCGCTCGGTGTCTCTCTACGGGCTGTCGAGCATCCGCGTCACGTTCACCGAAGGCACGGATCTCTACTTCGCGCGCCAGCAAGTCTTCGAGCGCCTGAGCGGGGCGTCGCTGCCCGACGGTGTCGGGGCGGACATCGAGGCGCCGTTCTCGCCATCGGGACTCGTCTATCGGTACGTGATCAAGAGCTCCGATCGCTCGGCGATGGATCTCCACGTGCTGCAGGACTGGGTGCTCGACAAGGCGTTCCGTGCGGTGCCCGGCGTGGCCGACGTCGCGTCGCTCGGCGGCGAGACGATGCAGTACCAGGTGCTGATCGATCCGACGAAGCTCGCCGGCGCCGGACTGGCGATCAGTGATGTCTCGGCCGCGCTCAGCTCGAACAACAGCAACGCGGGCGGCGGGTTCTATTCGGAGGGCGGCCAGTTCTTCTACGTGCGCGGCCTCGGACGCGTCGTGACGCTCGAGGACATCGGCAACATCGTGCTCGCCGTGAAGAACAACGTGCCCATCCTCGTGAAGGACGTCGCGAAGGTCGAGATCGGGCACGCGCCGCGGCTCGGGCAGTTCGGATTCGACACGACCGACGACGCCGTCGAAGGCATCGTCCTGATGCGCACCGGAGAACAGGCGCAAGTCGTTCTCAAGCGGGTCGAAGAAAAAACACGGGAGCTGAACGACCACGTCCTCCCCAAGGATGTGAAGGTCGTTCCGTACTACGATCGCAGCGATCTCGTGTCGCTCACGACGCACACCGTCGCCGACAATCTCATTCGCGGGATTCTGCTCGTCGTCGTGGTGTTGATCTTCTTCCTGTACGACATTCGCTCGGGATTGATCGTCGCGGCGACGGTCCCGTTGTCGCTGCTGATCGCGTTCATGTTGCTCGACTTGCGCAACATTCCGGCGAACCTGCTCTCGATCGGCGCGATCGACTTCGGCATTCTCGTCGACGGCGCGGTCGTGATGGTGGAGAACATCTATCGCCAGCTCGCCGAACGGCACGGAACGCAATACCGCGTCAAGGACGTGCTGTTCGCGGCGGCCTCCGAGGTGAATCGGCCGATCGTGTACGCGATCGCGGTCATCGTCGCCGGATTCCTTCCGATCTACGCGCTCACCGGGCCGTCGGCGAAGCTCTTCCGGCCGATGGCCGACACGACGATCTACGCGCTGCTCGGATCGCTCTTTCTCACGTTGACGGTCATTCCAGTCCTCTGCTCGATCGTGCTGCGGAACGGCGTGCGCGAGCGTACCAACCACGTGTTCGAGTGGATCAAGCGGCAGTACGCGCGCGGGCTCGATTGGTGTCTCGACCATCGAACGGCCACGGTCGTTGCTTCGCTCGTGTTGTTCGCCGTCTCGGCGCTCATCGCCTGGTCGCGCGGCGGCGAGTTCATGCCCAAGCTCGACGAGGGCGCGCTGTGGGTGCGCGCGACGATGCCGTACACGATCTCGTTCGAGGAATCGGCGGCGATCGTGCCGCAAATTCGGAAGATCCTCCAGAGCTTCCCCGAAGTGACTGATGTCGCATCCGAGCACGGCCGCGACGACGGCGGCACCGACCCAACCGGATTCTTCAACGCCGAGTTCTACGTCGGCCTCAAGCCATACGGTGAGTGGAACGGACAATTCCACTCGAAGGACGAGCTGATCGAGGCGATCCACAAGAAGCTCGCCGTGTTCCCCGGCATCACGTTCAACTACACGCAGCCGGCCGAAGACGCCGTCGACGAGGCGTTGACGGGCCTGAAGGCCTCGCTCGACGTCAAGGTGTTCGGCACGGATCTCAACGTGCTCGAGGACAGGGGTCGGCAGATCAAGGCGGTGATCCAGAAGATCCCCGGCATTCAGCACGTGACGTTGGTCCAAGAGCTCGGGCAGCCGAGTCTGACGATTACCGCCGACCGCGCGAAGATGGCGCGCTATGGATTGAGCGCCGACGCGCTGAACGGCTTGATCGAGGCGGCCGTCGGCGGCGTATCGGCGACGCAGGTCGTGCAAGGCGAGCGCACGTTCGATCTCGTCGTGCGTCTGCAGGAACAGTATCGAGGCACGCCGGACCAGATCGGAAACATTCTGCTCGCGACGCCCGATGGCAATCAGGTTCCGCTGCGCGAAGTGGCGGACGTACAGATCGCGAACGGCGCCGCGTTCATCTACCGCCAGGACAACTCGCGGTACATCGGCGTGCAGTACTCGGTCGAGGGGCGCGACCTCGCGAGCGCCGTCGCCGAGGCGCGCGCGGCGGTCGACAAACAGCTGAAGCTGCCGATCGGCTACTCGGTGCGCTGGGGCGGCGAATTCGAGGAATACACCGCCTCTCGAGCGCAGATGAACGTCGTGCTTCCCGTGACGATCATTCTCATCTTCGCGATTCTGTTCATCCTGTACAAGAATGTGAAGTTCCCATTGATCACGGTCATCGGCGTGCTGCTCTCGGCGCCGCTCGGCGGATTGCTGGCGATGCTGCTCACGGGAACACCCTTCTCGGTTTCCTCGATGATCGGGTTTCTCGCCTTGTTCGGTGTGTCCGTTCAAACGGCTGTCGTATACATCTCGTACGCGAACGAGCTGCGGCTCGGCGGTCAGGGCATCGCCGAAGCGACGCGCGAGGCGGCGCTGCTGCGTCTCCGGCCGATCATGATGACGGCACTCGTCGCGGCGCTCGGTCTCTTGCCCGCCGCGCTGTCGACCGGCGTCGGATCGGACACGCAGAAGCCGTTCGCATTGGTGATCGTCGGCGGCCTCTTCTCGCGACTCCTGATCAGCATCTTCTTGATGCCGGTGCTCTACGTGATGTTCGCCCGCCGCGACGACCATCTCGAGGTGTGAACCGCCCGTCTCCGCCGCGTCCTCGGGTGGAATCGCTTACTGCGCGATCCGCGATCTGCGTGGCGTCTCCCGCGCGACGGTCGGAGTAGCACCCGGCGGGCGCAGGCCGAGCGGCAATCCAAGATGGCCCCGCGCACGATCGAGGGCGTCATCGAGGTTGCCAAAGAGATTTTCTTCACCGATCTCTTCCAACACCGCGGACCGACCGATGGCAACGAGGGGCTGGGTATGCACGTCGGATAAAAGCACGAGCGTGCCCTCCTTGCGGCTCCGGTGGATGACATCCTTGAGCGCGTGCATGCCGCTCGAGTCGATCGAGGGCACGTTGCGCAGGCGGATGATCAGCACGCGCGGCCGTTTGGCGACTTGGCCGACGGTGTCCCTGAACGTCTCGGCGACGCCAAAGAAAAATGGACCGTTGACCTCGAATACCTCGACCCCCGAGGGTACGCTGCGCCGGCTCACCGCGTTCGGATCGGTGGAATACTGGTCGTCGGCGTCTTCCAACTCGATCGTGACGGCACTGACGTTCGCCACTTCCGCCATCCGCCGCATGAAGAGGAACGCGGCGGCGACCATGCCGACCGAGATCGCTACCGTGAGGTCGACGAGCACGGTGAGCAAGAACGTGGCGAGGAGCACGACGACGTCGCTCTTGGGCGCCGTGAGCTCGGCGAGAAACGACCGCCACTCACTCATGTGATAGGCGACGACGACGAGGATCGCGGCCAGCGTCGCCATCGGGATGAGCGCGGCCCACTTGCCCACGAAGAGGGTGATGACGAGCAGCGTGAGTGCGTGGATCATCCCGGCGACCGGCGTCCGGCCGCCGTTCTTCACATTGGTGGCGGTACGCGCGATGGCGCCCGTGGCGGGGATGCCGCCGAACATCGGCGACACGATGTTGGCGACGCCCTGCGCGACCAGTTCCATGTTGGAGCGGTGGCGGCCGCCGATCATGCCGTCGGCCACCATCGCGGAGAGGAGCGATTCGATCGCCGCCAGCATCGCGATGGTGAACGCGGGCCAGACGAGTGACTGGGCCTGTGCGAACGTTATGTGCGGCACCACGGGGTGCGGGAGCGCCGCGCTGATCCCACCAAACCGCGAGCCGATGGTTTCGACAGGCCAGCCGAGCAGCTGGGGCACGGCGGTCGACACGAGAAGCGCGATAAAGGGCCCGGGAATGCGGCGGTTGATGCGGGGCCACACGAGGATGATGGCCAGCGCCATCCCGCTCACGGCGAGCGCGTACGGGTTGATCGCCGTCGCGTGCGCGATGAACGCGCGCCACTTCTCGAGGAAGTCCGCGGGTACGGGGCCCATGCTGAGCCCCAGAAAATCCTTGATCTGGCTCGAGAAGATGATGACGGCGATGCCGCTCGTGAATCCGACGACGACGGGATGGGGAACGAATTTGATGACGGCGCCGAGCCGGACGGCCCCGATGACGACGAGGAAAATCCCGGCGAGCACGGTCGCCACGGCGAGGCCGTCGTATCCGTACTTCTGAACGATCCCGTACACGATGACGACGAACGCACCGGTCGGGCCGCCGATCTGCACGCGCGATCCGCCAAGGGCGGAGATGAGGAAGCCGGCGACGATCGCCGTGTACAGTCCCCGGTCGGGGCTCACGCCGCTGGCAATGGCAAAGGCGATGGCGAGCGGTAGGGCGACGATGCCGACGATCACACCGGCGATGAGGTCGTCGGCGAATTGGGCGCGCGTATATGATTGGAGCGTCGTGACGAGCTTCGGTACAAGCACCGCCGGGTCCCCGCTTGACGTTGAACGTTGGTTCAATATACTCCGCGGGGAGAGGCGCTTCAACGCGAGGTACTCGCTCCCGTGCAACTCACGCTCCGCCAGGCGGCGAGCTATCTCGGCGTCAGCGAAGGAACGATGCGTCGTTGGATCGACCAGCGAGCGCTGCCCGCGCACTCGGTGAGCGAGCGGTTGTATCTCAACCCAATCGAGCTCTGGGAATGGGCGGTCGAGGCGGGCGTGCCCGCCTCGCGTGGTCTACTCGACGTCGCCCATCGTGCGCCGGACGAAGTGCCGCCTCTCTCGGTGCTGCTGCGCGAAGGGGGGATCTTCTACGACATCGACGGCGCGTCCAAGCATCGCGTCCTCGCGCAATTCGTTGAACGTCTCCCGCTGCCGCCCGAACAGGACCGCGCGTTCCTGCTCGACGTGCTCGAGGCGCGCGAGGCGCTCGGCTCCACGGGGATCGGCGACGGAATCGCGATCCCGCACGTGCGGAATCCGATCGTGCTGCACGTGGCGCGACCGTTCGTGACGCTGGGGTTGCTCACGCAGCCGATCGAGTTCGCCGCGCTGGACGGAACACCGGTGCACGCGTTGTTCATGGTCGTGAGCCCGATCGTCCCGACGCATTTGCGGATTCTCGCCCAGCTCGGATTCGTCCTGCGTGACGACACGCTGCGCGACCTGCTGCGCGCACGCGCGCCGGCGCACGAGATTCTCGCCCGCCTGGAGATGATCGAGACGACGCGCACGACCGGGTCGTTCCCCGCGGAGACGCGGACACCGACCGCGTGACGCTACTCTGGATCGGGCTCGGCTCACTCGTCTTGGCCGCCGCCGTGCAGTTGGCGCTACGCGGAGGCGGCCGTGCCGACCGGCTATTCGCCATTCTCGTTCTCGCCGGGGCGGCATTGGGCATCGCAACGGCCATTGGGGTGTTGCGCGATGGGACGACCCTGACCGCGACCATCCCCAGCATGCTTCCCGGCGGCAATTGGGTCCTCGGGCTCGATCCCCTCAGCGCGGCATTCCTCATCGCAATCCTTGGCGTCGGAGCGCTGTCGGCAACATACGGGATCGGCTACATGCGCTACGACGAGGAGATCGCTCCATGGCCGAGCCACGCGTTCTTCGCGCTCGAGGTGGCGGCCTTGTCGCTTGTCGTGTGCGCCCGTTCCGTGATGCCCTTCATGGGCGCGTGGGAGCTGATGGCGATCGGATCGCTGTTGCTGATTCTCACGGAATACCGGCACGCCGAAGCCCGGCGGGCAGGCTTCATTTATATCGTGGCGACCCACGTGGGAACGCTGGCCCTGTTCGCGCTCTTCGCGACCCTCGCGCGCAACACGGGCGATTGGACATTCGGCGCGTTGGCGCAAGGGACGCGTGAGCCCAGCGCCGCACGTACGGCCGTCCTCGCCCTGGCGCTGCTGGGGTTCGGTGTGAAGGCGGGGTTCGTCCCGCTGCACTTCTGGCTTCCGCCGGCCCACGCGGCCGCGCCGTCGCACGTGTCGGCGCTCATGTCTGGTGTCGTGATCAAGATCGGCATTTACGGACTGCTGCGCGTCGTGTGGCTCGTCGGGGCACCGCCGCCCTGGTGGGGTTGGACAGTTTTCGCGATCGGGACGTTCTCGGCGATCTTCGGCGTGCTGTGGGCGCTTGCACAGCACGACGTCAAGCGGTTGCTCGCGTATCACAGCGTCGAGAACATCGGCATCATTCTCATGGGACTGGGATTGGGTGCGCTGGCGAGCGCCTATGGGCACCCGGCACTCGCCGCGATCGGATACGGTGCGGCAGTGCTCCACACGATGAACCATGCGCTTTTCAAGAGCTTGTTGTTCTTTTGCGCGGGCGCGGTGTACCGCGAGGCGAGAACGCGAGACCTCGAGCTGCTCGGCGGACTCGCGCGACGCATGCCTGTGATCTGGTTGGCGTTCGCGATTGGCGCGGCCGCCATCGTCGGGCTGCCGCCGTTCAACGGCTTCGTGAGCGAGTGGTTGGTCTATCGCGGCCTGCTCCAAGCCGGCCAGTCCGCGGACACGCTGCGGCTCGCCGTGCTGGGAACGCCCGCGCTGGCACTCGTGGGCGGCCTCGCGCTCGCCTGCTTCGCCAAAGTCGCGGGGGTGGTCTTCCTTGGCACCAGTCGATCGCCGCGTGCCGACCAGGCTCGGGAGCCGAGCGCCTTGTTGCGACTGCCCGCGATCGTCATTGCGAGCGTGTGCGTTGCGATCGGCGTGGCGCCGCCATTCGTCATCGGCGTGATGTTGCGCGCCGGTGGCTTCGTCGAATCGGTGGCGGTCGACCCCGGATCGGCGGCCGATGTGTCGCGCTCGGCATGGCAGGTTGCCGCGTTCGCGCTGGTATTACTCGTCGCGGTTGGAGTGGCGGCGTTCCTCATGCACCGCCTTCGGGTTCGGGTGTCGCGGCGCGTGTCGGACACCTGGGGCTGTGGCTACGCGGCGGCGACTCCGCGAATGCAGTACACGGCGTCGTCCTTCGCCGCGCCGCTGCTCGACGTCTTCGGAGCGGCGAGCGGTGTCCGGACGCATCGCGGCCCGACCGTGTTCCACTCCGAGCCGTTCGACCTCGCGCTCGATCGCGCCATTGCTCCGGCATGGGCGTCGGTGCGACGTGTGACGATGCGCCTTCGCCGTCTGCAGCAAGGGCGGCTTCGCACCTATCTCGTTTACGCAGTAGCCACGCTGACGGTGTTGCTGGGCTATCTCGTTGTGCGCGGGGGCGCGTGATCATGCCCGAGCGAGCAACTCCCGTCCTTGCGCTCATCCTCACGCTGCTGCTCGCGCCGCTGGTGCCGGGGGTCGCGGCGAGGACGCGCGCCGTCCTCACAGGCCGGCGGGGCTCGCCCATTTGGCAGCTGTACGCCGACCTGTGGAAACTGTTTCGCCGCGGGATCGTGTATGCGCGCGTGACGACCATACCGTTCCGTCTCGTGCCCGTCGTCGCGCTGGCTGCGATCGTGGCGGCATCGCTTCTCGTGCCGCTCGATGGCCGAACGTCGGTCTTCGCATTCCCCGGCGACGTCGTCGCTTTCGTATATACCCTGGCGCTCGCTCGGTTCGTCCTCGTTCTCGGAGCGCTGGACACCGGCTCCAGCTTCGAGGGGATGGGCGCGAGCCGCGAGGTCACGTTTGCCGCGCTCGTGGAATTCGCGCTCTTCCTCTGCTTCGCCGCGCTGAGCGTCGTCACGCATCAGCTCTCGCTGTCCGGCATGGCCGGCGTGACGCTTGCCGACCGATGGATGACCGCGGCGCCCGCGCTGTCGTTGGTGGCGGCGGGATTGTTCATTCTCCTGCTGGCCGAGTGCTCGCGCTCACCGGTCGACGATCCGACGACGCATCTCGAGCTGACCATGATCCACGAGGTGATGATCCTCGATCACAGCGGACCGGACCTCGGGGTCATTCTTTATGCGAGTGCCGTAAGATTGAGCGTGCTCGCGGCGCTGCTTGGGCGGATCGCCTGGCCCGTCGCGAAGCTCGCGCCGGCGCTGCGTCTCGCGGCGCTGGTTGCGGCATTGGTGCTCGTCGGCGTACTGGTGGGCATCGTGGAGGCGTCGATGGCTCGGCTCAAGCTGGCCAAAGTGCCGCTCTACATCGCCGGCGGTGCGGCGCTATCGGCCTTCGGTCTGGTCCTCCTGCTCAGGTGATCGTGCGCCCGTTGATCGAGCCGATCCTTCTCGCCGTGGCGCTCACGAATTTTGCCGTGCTCGGAACCTCGCGCATGACGGCGTGCGTCCGAATGCTCGCCATGCAAGGCGCGTTGCTCGGCGTGCTGTCGATTGCCGTCGAGCGCCCCCTGTCCGTGCACTCAATCGCGCTCGGCGCCGGCACCGTGGCGGTGAAGGCCCTCGGACTGCCGTGGTTTCTCCGATGGGCGATGCGCGAGGCAGCCGTCCGGCGCGAGGTCGAGCCGGTGATCGGCTACATGGCGTCGCTTCTACTCGGGGCACTGGTCGTGGGGGTGTCATTTGCGGTGGCGAGCCGTCTGCCCGGAATGGTCCCGGGACAAGGAGGGAGCGCGCCGGGGGGGCTCCTCGTTCCGATTGCGCTGGCGACGCTTCTCTCCGGGTTGCTCGTGCTGATCACGCGCAGCAAGGCCATAACGCAAGTGGTCGGCTATCTGATGCTGGAGAATGGCATCTATCTGTTCGGGCTCACGTTGGTGGGGCGGATTTCATTTCTCGTCGAGATCGGCGTGCTGCTCGACGTGTTCGTCGCCGTGTTCATCATGGGCATCGTGGTGTTTCACATCAACCGCGAGTTCGACTCGATCTCCGCCGAGAATCTCGTGGAACTGAGAGAAGCGTGAGCCGGACTCCGCGCGCGTGTTAGCTCTCCTGCTGTTGCTTCTCTCGGCCGGCGGGGCGGCGCTGGCGTTCGCGCTCACCAAGCCCGGCCCTCGCCTGCTGGTGCTCGGCGTGGTGAGCGTCGCGCACCTCTCGATCGTCGGCGTTTTGTGGCGCGGACCGAGCGCGAGTGCATTGAACGGATGGCTCGCTGTGGATTCACTCGGGCTCGTCATCCTGACGCTGGTGAGCGTGTTGTTTGCCGCCGTCGTCACGTACGCGGTCGGCTTTCTCCGGGAAGAGAGTCCGCGCGGTGGCCGATGGTTCGCGGGGTGCCTCCTCGGATTCCTCGCGGCCACGACACTCGTGTGCGTGAGCCAACACCTCGCGCTCTTGTGGGTCGGGATGGAGACCACGACTCTCACGATCGCCCCCCTCGTCTACCATCGGCACGATCGCCGATCGCTCGAGGCGGTATGGAAGTACCTCATGCTGTCGTCGCTCGGCATCGCCTTCGCACTGTTGGCGGTGTTTCTGGTCGCCACGGCGCAACCGGTGTCGAGTGGATCGCGACCGCTCATGTTCCACGATCTTCTCACGAACGCGCGCCAGCTCGATCGCCAGTGGCTTCGAGCCGCGTACGTCTTTGCGCTCACGGGCTTCGGCACCAAGATGGGGCTCGCGCCACTGCATTCCTGGAAGCCGGACACCTACGGGGAAGCGCCGAGTCTCGTCTCGGCACTCATGTCCGGCGCGCTCACGAGTTGCGCGTTTCTCGGGCTGGCGCGCTTCACGGCGATCGTCTTTGCCGCCGGCCTGGACGACTTCGCCCGGCCGCTGCTCATCGCGTTTGGACTCGTCTCGCTCGTCGTCGCCACGGCGTTCATCATCGGGCAATCGGACCTCAAGCGGCTGCTCGCATACTCGAGCGTGGAGCACATGGGGCTTCTCGTGCTCGGGCTTGGCATTGGCGGCGCCGGTGCGTTCGGCTCGATTCTCCACGTTCTGAACAACGGCGTGGCGAAGGGGATGTTGTTCCTCACCACCGGCAACATGGTACTGGCGACCGGTTCTTCCGCGGCTGCGGACCTGCGAGGCCTGCTCCGAGCGCGGCCGGTTTCGGCGGCGCTGCTGCTCGTCGGGCTCTTCGCCGTGACGGGCTCGCCACCGTTCGGGCTTTTCGTCAGCGAGTTCGCGATCGTGAGCGGCGCGGTTCGCGAGCACCACGTGTGGGTCGCGGTCGCGCTGCTCACACTGCTGTCGGTCATCTTCGTCGGCATCGGTGGCATGCTGCTCGGCGTCGTCTTCGGAGCGCGCACCGCGGGTGTGGATGAGAACCCGGAACGCGAGTCGGCATGGCTCGTCGCCGGGCCGCTCGCGCTCGCCGCGATCGTGCTCGTTCTCGGGGTATACATCCCTGGGCCGCTACGCCTCACGCTGGCCGATGCAGCGCGTCTGCTCGGCGGAAGCGCGCCATGACGCAGCGGTCGTTTCTCGAAATCTCCAATCGTCGCGGCACTCGACTGGCGGACATACCGGCGCTGCAAGTCGAGGAGTTTGCGACCGAGCTCGAAGCCCGAGCGCGCGACGGGTGGCGGATCGTCGCTCTCTTCGGAACGCCGGAGGCACGCGCGCGGCTCACGCTCGTCGGAGTGGTCGCGCGTGACGACGCCGGCGAGCTCGCTGTCGCGAGCAGCGTGGTCGGACAGCGATACCCGTCGATCTCGACACGTTGCCGGCAAGCGATGCGCTTTGAGCGGGAGATCGCCGAGCAATGTGCCGCACGGCCGCAGGGTCCCGTTTCGCTCAAGCCGTTGCGGCGCCATCCGCCCGATCATGCGCCGGTGGAATGGAGCACCCCGTTCCGCGACCGCGAGGCGTACTCGTTCGACGAGGTGTCGGGAGAGGAGGTGCACGAGGTCGCGGTTGGGCCGGTGCACGCCGGGGTGATCGAACCGGGGCACTTTCGCTTCCAGGCGCACGGTGAGGAGGTGCTCGCTCTCGAGATCGTGCTCGGCTACCAACATCGCGGCGTCGAACGACTGCTCGAGGGTGCGGACCGGAATCGCGCCGCGTTGGTGGCGGAGTCGATCGCCGGGGACTCGGTCATCGGGCACGCGAGCGCAGCGTGCGGGGCGATCGAAGCATTGGCGCGGAGCCGGAAGACTCCCCGGGCCCAAGCCATCCGCGGCATCGCGCTCGAGCTCGAGCGGCTGGCGAATCACATCGGAGACCTCGGGGCGCTGTCGGGGGATGTGGCGTTTCATCCCGCGTCGGCGTATTTGGCGAAGCTGCGCGGCGAATGCCTCAATCTGCTCATGACGATCAGCGGCAACCGATACGGGCGCGGACTGATCCGCCCCGGCGGCGTCGCGTTCGACATCCCCGACGAGATGGCGAGTGAGATCGTCCGACGAGTCGAGCGGCTCCGCGAAGACGTCACGCCGGTGCTCCGACTGCTCTTCGACGCGACGTCCGTGCAGTCGCGATTCGAGGCAGTCGGCGTCGTCACCCAGGACGAGGTCATCGCCAACGGCTACGTCGGCCCCGTCGCGCGAAGCTGTGAAGTGGCGCGCGACGTTCGACACGACTTCGCGTATGGCGTGTATCGCTTCGCACAGATCCCGGTTGCCCGGGCGTGGGCCGGAGACGTGCAGGCGCGCGCGCTGGTGCGGCGACTGGAGATCCAGCGCTCGATCGAGTTCGTGATCGAGCAAGTGAGCGCTCTGCCGCGCGGCGCGGTGCGCGTGGGATGCGGGGCGCTGCAGCCGTCGGAGCTCGTCGTGGCGATGGAGGAGGGCTGGCGCGGCGAGATCACCCACATCGTGATGACCGACGCCGAGGGACGAGTGCGACGTCACAAGGTGGTCGACCCGTCGTTTCACAATTGGCCCGCGCTGGCCGGCGCGATGGCCGGCAACGTGATCTCCGATTTTCCACTGTGCAACAAGAGCTTCAACCTTTCGTACGCGGGCCATGATCTGTAGGCACGACGATGCTTGACCTTCTCCGGACGCGGCTCCGCCAACACATAGAGCCGGTGGCCATGCCGGCAGATGCGGCCGCGCTGCCGCCGCGGTTCCGCGGTCGCCCGGCGGTGCGCGACGCGTCAGATGCGGAGAATCGCCGTTCGCTTCCGGTGATTGACCTTGGACGAAGCGTGTTCGCGCCGGAGGAGCTGAGCGAGGATGACCACGGCGCCGCGTTCACGCGCGACTACCGAATGGCCACGCGAACGCGTGAAGCGCTGATGACTACCGGCGGGGAGCTGGCGTTGGCGGCCGCCCTTGACGCGCGGATGCGCGCGCTGCTCGGTCGTTCGCTCCGCCTCCGATCGGTGGCCGCGGGAAGCTGTGGCGGATGTGAGGCGGAGCTCACGGCGCTCGGTAACGTGGTCTTCGACATGGCGCGATTCGGCGTGCAGTTCGTCGCATCACCCCGGCACGCCGACGGCGTCGTCGTCTCCGGAATCGTGAGCGCAAACATGCGTGACGCGCTCGAAAAGACCTACAACGCAGTCCCGGATCCCAAGATCGTCATCGCTGTCGGCGCGTGCGCCATTTCCGGCGGCGTGTTTGCGGGAAGCCCGGAAGCGAGCGGAATTCCTTCGTCGATTCCGGTGGATCTGTGGATTCCGGGCTGTCCACCCCATCCGTTGACGATCCTCGACGGACTGCTTCGTCTTCTCGGCAGGGCGACATGACGCGGACGGGTCGCACGCACGACATCGGCAAGGAGGGCTCCGGTGCCTGGACAGAAGGCGCCTGAAGCGACGCGGCGCACTCAGATCCTGGAGGCGGCGTATGACATCGCCGCACGAAGAGGACTCGCCGCCTTGACCGTGCGGCATGTCGCGGAGGGCGCCGGATTGAGCGTCGGCCTCGTGCTCTTTCATTTCAAGACCAAAGATGCGCTCGTCATCGCGGTGCTCGATTACGTGTTGGCAACGACGACCGTGCTTCACATGACGGACGACATCGCCGCGATCTCGTCGCCGCGCGAACGGCTGCTCGCACTGTTGCGGCGCGAGATGCGGCGGCTCTCGAGCGAGCCGCGCCGCATTCGTCTGTTCTTCGACTTCTGGGCGCTCGGCTTTATGCACCGGCGCATTCGCGCCAAGATGCAAGGGGAGCTGGATCGCTATCGAGAGGCGTTTCGACCGATCGCGGAAGAGGTACTGCGGGCGGAGCCGGCCCGATTTGCCGGCGTGACCGGAGAGGGGCTGGCCGCCGTTGCGGTGAGCTTCATCAAGGGGTGCGCGGTGCAATCGATGATCGATCCCGAGAGCGTGGACATCGACGAATTTCTCGCCGCAACGCAGCGGTTGTTCGGCGCGGCGCACCATCGGACTTAGCGGCGACGACCATTTTTGGACATGACAGAACGGCACCGCGCTGAGGGCGTCCTCGTCCTCCAAAACGGGCGCGATCGGCGTGACGTAACCCTCGAAGAGCGCTATTTTTCGGGTCCCTCATGACGAAACGCCAGGACGCGCTCGACTACCATTCGAACGGACGGCCGGGCAAGATCGCGGTCGTCCCGACCAAGCCGCTCGCCAACCAGCGGGACCTGTCGCTCGCCTATTCGCCGGGCGTGGCTGAGCCGTGCCTCGAGATCGAGCGGGACCGGGACCTCGCCTACACGTACACCGCCAAGGGCAATCTCGTCGCCGTCGTCACGAACGGCACGGCGGTGCTCGGGCTCGGGAACATAGGCGCGATCGCGGGCAAGCCGGTGATGGAAGGAAAAGGGAATCTCTTCAAGCAGTTCGCCGACCTCGACGTGTTCGATCTCGAGGTCGGATCCGAGAATCCCGACGACGTCATCAAGTTCTGTCAGCTGCTCGAGCCCACTGTCGGGGGGATCAACCTCGAGGACATTCGCGCTCCGGATTGTTTCTATATCGAGGAGACGCTGCGCAAGACGCTGCGCATCCCGGTGTTCCACGACGACCAGCACGGCACCGCGATCATTTCGGGCGCCGCGCTGCTCAACGCCCTGGAGATCGTCGGCAAGAAGATCGAGGACATTCGCGTCGTCTTCTCGGGCGCCGGTGCGGCCGCCATCTCGACGGCGGAGCATTACGTGCGGCTCGGCGTGCAGCGTGAGCACATCATGCTCTGCGACCGGCACGGCGTGATCTACAAAGGGCGTCCCGAGGAAGCCGATCCGTACAAGGCGCGCTTCGCGCTCGAGACAGACGCGCGCACGCTCGCCGACGCGCTCGTCGGCGCCGACGTCTTCGTGGGGTTGTCGGTCGCCGGCGCGATGACGCGCGAGATGGCGAAATCGATGGCGCCCAAGCCGATCATCATGGCGCTCGCCAATCCGGTGCCCGAGATCCTGCCGGAGGAAATCCGCGAGGTCCGCGACGACGCGATCATCGCGACCGGGCGCAGCGACTATCCCAACCAGGTCAACAACGTCCTCGGATTCCCGTTCATCTTCCGCGGCGCGCTCGACGTGCGCGCGACGGAGATCAACGAGGAGATGAAGATGGCGGCCACGCGCGCCCTCGCGCTGCTCGCCAAGGAAGACGTGCCGAACAGCGTCGCCGCGCTCTACGGATTGCACGACGTGCAGTTCGGTGCGGACTACCTGATTCCCTTCCCGTTCGATCCGCGCGTATTGCTGTGGGTCGCGCCGGCGGTCGCGTGGGCGGCGGTGGCGTCCGGCGCGGCGAACGATTTTGTCGACATCGGCGACTATCGCGAGCGGCTCGAAGCCCGACTCGGCCGCGCGCGCGGCGTAATGCGCGGATTGATCAACCGGGCGATCGGGAACCCCAAGCGCGTCGTGTTCCCGGAAGGCGAGGAGCCGAAGATCATTCGCGCGGCGTACATCTGCGTCGAAGACGGCATCGCGATGCCGATTCTGCTCGGCGATCGCAAGGCGATCGAGCAGAAGGCGCGCGCGATGAACATCCCGCTCGACGAGATCGTGATCGAGGATCCGGCCACGTCGCGCAAGCGCGAGGAGTACGCGCAGCACATGTGGGCGAAGCGCCAGCGAAAGGGGATGAGCCTCGACGAGGCGCGCCGGCGACTGTACAACGGCAATTACTTCGGGTCGTGCATGGTTGTGCGCGGCGACGCCGACGCACTCGTCTCGGGCGTGAACCTGCACTATCCGGAGACGATCCGCCCGGCGCTCGAGGTGATCGGCGCACATCCCAAAGCCGGGATCGTGAGCGGCATGTACATGCTCGTCTTCGACAAGCAGCTCGTCTTCTGCGCCGACACGACGGTCAACATCGATCCCACGGCCGAGCAGGTGGCGCAGATCGCGTATTCGGCGTCGCGCATCGCGCGGACGATCGGCGTCGAGCCGCGCATCGCGATGTTGTCCTTCTCGAATTTTGGTTCCGTCCGGCACCCGGACACGGAGAAGATGGCGCGCGCGGTCCAGCTGCTCCGCCAACGCGATCCGTCGCTGGTCGTCGACGGTGAGATGCAGGCGGATACGGCATTCGACCCGGAGATCATTTCCCGGGACTACCCGTTCAGCACGCTCAAGGAAGAGGCCAACGTGCTTATCTTCCCCAACCTGAGCGCCGGAAATATCGCATATAAGCTGTTGAACCACTTGGGGGGCGCCACGGCGATTGGGCCGATTCTGGTCGGCATGAGCCGGCCGGTACACGTGCTCGAGCGTGGCGCGGACGTGCAGGACATCGTCAACATGGCGGCGGTCGCGGTCATCGACGCGCAGGAGCGCTCCGCGCCGGCAGACACCGCATCGCTTTCGCATGACGGCGGGGGCGGGGGCGCCGCATCACCAACGGTTTTCTCGAGGTTGTGATTGCTATGGGAATCTTGTCGAAGCCGAAGGACGACAGTGACTTGAACGGCGCGCCGGCCGAAGGCGGGCTCGAAGCGCAAGGGATCAGCCCAACGGGCGAGGTTCATTGGAATCTCACCGCGCCGGTCCTCATCGAGACCGCCGTTCGCCGCGGCGAAGGCGAGTTGGCCGACATGGGGCCGTTTCGCGCCGTGACTTCACCGCACACGGGCCGCTCGCCCAATGACAAATTCGTCGTCAAGGAAGACGCATCGGCCGGCGACATCGACTGGGGCAAGGTGAACCAGCCGATGACCGACGCGCACTTCGAGACACTCCTCGCCGACGTGCGCGGCTACTTGAGCGCGCGCGACGACCTCTTCGTGCAGGACCTCTACTGCGGCGCCGATCCGGAGTACCGGCTGTCGGTGCGCTACGTGAGCCCCAGCGCGTGGCACATGGCGTTCGTGCGGAACATGTTCATCCGACCCGACGCGACCGCGCTGCCGACGTTCGATCCGAACTTCACCGTGCTTCACGCGCCGGAGATGGAAGCCGATCCGGCGCGTCACGGCACACGCACCACGACGTTCATCGTCCTCAACCTCGCGCGCCGCATGATTCTCATCGGCGGAACGCGCTACGCCGGCGAGTTGAAGAAGGCGATGTTCACCGTGATGAACTACTACATGCCGAAGCAGGGCGTGCTCTCGATGCACTGCTCCGCCAACGTCGGCAAGGCCGGCGACTCGGCGCTCTTCTTCGGTTTGTCGGGCACCGGCAAGACGACCCTCTCCGCCGACCCGGAGCGCGCCCTCGTGGGCGACGACGAACACGGATGGTCCAAGTCCGGCGTCTTCAACTACGAGGGCGGCTGCTACGCGAAGGTCATCAATCTGTCGCCCGAAGGGGAGCCCGACATTTACAAGACGACGCAGATGTTCGGGACGATCCTCGAGAACGTGGTCCTCGACGACCTCACGCGCAAAGTGAAGTTCGAGGATCAGTCGATCACGGAGAACACGCGCGCATCGTACCCGCTCCCGTACATCCCGCATCACGTCGCGAACGGCCGCGCCGGACATCCCAAGAACATCGTCTTCCTGACGGCCGACGCCTTCGGCGTGCTGCCGCCGATCGCGCGCCTCACGCGCGAGCAGGCGATGTACTACTTCTTGTCGGGCTACACGGCCAAGGTCGCCGGTACGGAGCGCGGGGTGAAGGAGCCGCAGGCAACGTTCTCATCTTGCTTCGGCGCCGTCTTTCTCGTGTGGCATCCGAGCAAATACGCCGAGATGCTCGGCCGCTTGATCGAAGAGCACGGATCGGACGTCTGGCTGGTGAACACGGGATGGACGGGCGGCGCGTTCGGCGTCGGCAAGCGCATGAAGCTTTCGCACACGCGCGCGATGGTAGCGGCCCTCCTCCGCGGCGACCTGCATTCGGCGCCCGTGGACACCGATCCGATTTTCGGCTTGAAGATTCCGCGCCACGTGGCGGGCGTGCCCGACGACGCCCTGCGTCCGCGCTCGACGTGGAGCGACGGCGCAGCCTACGACGGACAGGCCAAGAAGCTCGCCACGATGTTCCGTGAGAACTTTGCGAAGTTCGAGAAGTTCGTGCCTGATTCGGTCAAAGCAGCGGGACCGAAATAGTGGGTGGACGGGTCGACGGGTGGACGGGTGGACAGGCGAACAACAACAGGCTTCGGTGAATGAAAAGGGTGACCGGTTCTCGGTCACCCTTTGCTTCGTCCAGGAGTCTGTGCGATCGGGCTCTCTGCCGGTCCACCGTCCACCTGTCCGCCCGTCCACCCGTCCACCCGTCCACCACTAGTGCGGAGTTATCGACTGCCGCACCGCCTGACGCTCGGCGACGCGAATGGGCTCGATCGGACCGGCGCCCAGCGCGAGGAACGGCTTTCCCTCGGCGAGCGGCGTCGCCGCGCCCCGTGCGAGTTGCTCGGCGGCCATACTGGCCTGCGGCTGAGCGGGTCGCTCGGCGAGGACCTTGGTCACGAAGCGTTGCCCCTCGGCGACGCGTTCGACCTCGATCGCGATCGCCTCGACGGCCTGCTCGAGACGGTCGAGCCGCGGGGCGATCGCGTCGGCCTGCGCCGCTGTCGCCGACGGTTTGCCGCGCCAGATGCGTCGTGCGTAGGCGATCGCCAGCGGGAACGCTACGGCGATGACGAGCGCAAATGACATCCCCACGACGGCGTCCGGGTCGGGGCCCCGCCGCTGACCAAAGTCTGGGCGATTAACGAGGATGAGTCGACCGTTCGCCCCGACCCTGTCGCCTGGAATGCCGAGCCGCGAGCCGATCTGCGCCTTGGTCCCGGCAATGTCCATCTGCAGCCCGAGAATGTCCTTGTCGAGCGCGGTCCGCTGCGTCAGGAACCCCTCGGTGTTCGGCCCCGGACCATTCACGTCCAGCTGCCGTTGGAGCACGTCGCGCTGAGCCTGGACCACGGCAAGTTGCTGCGTCTGCGCCTGGAGTTGGGCCTGCAACGCCTCGAACGACAGGTTGCTCGCGGGGAGCTGCGTAGATGCGAGGGCTGGAGCCGGAGTCTGGGATGCGTTCAGCATGGGCGATGACGGCTCGAAGGTGGATATAACGGCTCTACGGCTTTGAGCGGCTTGGGGTTTCCGCCCGCAAGACGGCGGTTCGCCGTGCCGCGCCGGCCCCAACTATCATACGCGAGCCGCCAGAAATCCGTGGACATCATCCGAGATCCGCTCTGGAATAACATCCGGTTCGATCCGCTCGCCTTCGAGTTGATCGACACGCCGGCATTCCAGAGGCTCCGATACGTTCGCCAGCTTGGTCTCGCCTTCCTCGTCTACCCGGGCGCGACTCACTCGCGGTTCGAGCACGCGCTCGGCACGTATCATTTGGCGCGGCGGGTGTTCACGCTGCTCGAGGATCAGTCCGACTTCGCGCTCGTGGACCGGGAAGAAGTGCAGCTCACGCGGCTCGCCGCGCTGCTCCACGACATCGGCCACTATCCCTTTTCGCACGCGCTCGAGGAGATCGGCGCGATGCACCACGAGGACGTCGCCCGCCCGTTGATCTGCGAGGGTGAGGTCGCCGAGGCGCTGCGGCGCGAGCTAGGCGACGAAGGGCCTCAGAAGATTCATGCGCTCATCTGCGGGCGAAGCGAGAGCCCGCTGCAAGGATTGATCTCCGGCTCGATCGATCTCGACAAGCTCGACTACCTGAGACGCGACGCGTTCATGTGCGGCGTGAGCTACGGCGAGATCGACGTCGACCGGTTGCTCAACGCGTTGGCGATCGTACGCGATCCGGAGACCAATTCGCCGCGCGTCGGTATGGTCGAGAAAGGCCTGTCGGCGCTCGAGTCGCTGCTCTTCGCGCGATACCAGATGTACCGCAACGTGTACTGGCATCACGGCGTGCGGAGCGCCACGGTGATGTACAAGCGGCTGGTGGCCGATGCACTCGACGCCGGTACGCTCGACGCGCGGACGCTCGCCGGGTTCACCGACGAAGGTCTTCTCCACGCGCTCGAGACGCGAGCACCGAATCAATTGCTCGACTCGCTTCGCGGCCGCCGGTTGTACAAGCGCGCGTTCGAGTGTCCGGCCGCCGACCTCGAAGGCGACGCCGGAGAATGGATCGCCGACGATCCAAAGCTCACCGCGGCGGTCGAGAATCAACTCGCGCGCGAGCTTCGTCTTCAGTCTGGAGAGTTGTTGCTCGACTATCCGGCGAAGACCCAAATGCTCGGGCTCGACTTGTTGATTCAGCGGCCGTACGGCGACGTCCGCCGGGTGACGGCGTCGGGATGGGAGGGCGTGATCAACCTGCCGAAGCTGTCCGAGGAGTTCTATCGATCGGCCCGATGGCTGCGCGTGTTCACGTCGGTTCGCATGGCGCTCGACCCCGCCCGGATGATGAAGCTGGCGACGCTCCCGGCCGACGAGGTTCGCGCCAGGCTCACGCGGGGAAGCTCGCTCCTCGCATGATGATGCGCTGATTGGCTTGGTCATTGCCCTCCTCGAAGTCGCGGAGGGTTTATGAACAAGCGTTTACTTACGCTTCTGCTCGCCATCGCCGCGTGTTCTCGCGGCGGCGCGCGCGGAGGCTCGACAGACTCGGCCGCGGGCGATGTCGCCACCGATCCACCGACACGCGCCGCGCGCCTCAGCTCGATAGACGGAACGGTGTCGCTGCAAGCGCCCGGCTCCGACGATTGGACACAGCCCGCTCAGAACTACACGCTGTCAACCGGAGACCGGCTGTACGCCGGCCAGGACGCGCACGCCGAGCTCGATTTCGGGAACGGCGCGGTCCGACTCGATCACGGCGGCGATCTCACGCTCACGAATCTGACCGACAACTTCACTCAGCTGGGGCTCGATCAAGGAGCGCTCGAGGCCAGCCTCTACCGATACGACAAGAGTGATTCGCTCGAATTCGACACGCCGAACGGCGCGCTCGTACCGACGGCGCCCGGGACGTACATCGTCTCGATCGAGCCGGATGGCGGAACGGTCGTCGACGTGGAGTCCGGCGCACTCGAAGTGTCAGGGCCCGGCCTTGATCAAACTCTAAACGCCGGTCAGGTCGTTCGCCTCTCCGGGACGAACCCGATCCAGGTCGTGTCGCTCGACGCCTCATATCCGCGGTCGCAGCCGGCATTCTCCGATCTTGATTCCTGGCGATCGCGACGCGACCCGCTCTACACGTCCACGGGATACTCGTCGCGGTACGTCTCGCAAAGCATGCCGGGGTGGGAAGACCTCGACGACAACGGTGTCTGGTTCGCCGACGCCGCGAATGCTCGAGTCTGGTGTCCCACGCGCGTGAGCAAGACGTGGGTGCCCTACCGCGAAGGCCGCTGGTCGTGGGTCGAACCGTGGGGCTGGACGTGGGTCGACGATCAGCCATGGGGCTACGCCCCGTTCCACTATGGACGTTGGGAAACCGTCACGCACAACGACTGCGCGAGCACCTGGGCCTGGGTTCCCGGCCCTGTGGTAGAGCAGCCGGTTTGGGCGCCGGCGTTGGTTGCGTTCATCGACGGCGCCGCGCTCGACTTGAGTCGGGGACCGGACTTCGAAGCGTGGTTCCCGCTCGGTCCGACCGCGCCCTATTTCCCCTGGTATCATCACAGCGACGCGTATCTGCACGACGTCAACGTCACCAACCTGATCGAGGTGCGCGACGTCGACGCGATCATTCGCGACAAGGACGTGACTGACCATCGCTGGGTCAATCGAGACAACGCGCTGACCGTGATCTCATCCAAGGCGTTCAGCTACGGCGAACCGGTCGCACGCCACGCGATCGAGCTGCACACGAATCTCCTGCCGCCGCTTCGAATCGCGGCGCACCCGGCGGTGAATCCGCAGCGCGCGCTTCTCGCGGGTGGTTCACCCGCACCGCGTCCGAGATTCGCCGAGCGACCGCGCATGCTCGTCACGCGTGGCGCCGGCGGCGGCAATGCTCGACAGCGATCCGCGTCGGGTGCCGTGGCACCGAGCGAGCCACGCGGACCAACGGTCAATCCACCGGCGGGGGCGCGCGAGCGTCCCGGGGCCGTCATCGAGCGGAACGCCCCGCCGGGTCACCGTCGAACCGAGTCGCAAGTCGGAGGCGAAGTCGCGCCCGCGACGTCCGCACCGCCGCGGCCGTTGATCGCGAGGAATGCACCTCCGCCCGCGCGTCCGAGCGCGACGCAGCGCGAGTCGGCGATGCGGGCGCATCCCGGCCGGCCACTCGGACCACGGCAGCAAGAGAACCTGCGCGACGGTAAACCCGCCGGGGCGTCGCACGACCACGAAGTCCCTGCTCATCGACTAGCGGCGCCGCCGTCGCCGTCGCGGCCTCAAGCGCAGCCGCCTCAACACGCGCAGCAGCAACAAAAGCAACACCCGCCGCAACCCGCGGCGCGCCCGACTCCCGCGCCGGCCCCCTCACCGTCCGGTCACAAGCCGGCGAAAGGCAAGCCCGGCCGCCCAGGCGGCGGCGATGAGGGGCGTGGGCACGGAGACTGATTTCCTGGAGGATTGATGCGTTGGTCATGGACGGTCGCACGAATCAAAGGAATCGACGTCGACATTCACGCGACGTTCCTCATCCTGCTCGCGTGGATCGGAATTGCCGCCTACCAGCAAGCGCACACGGCGGGCGCGGCTATCATCGGCGTGCTCCTAACGCTGGCGATCTTCCTCTCCGTCGTGCTGCACGAGTTCGGTCATGCCATCATGGCCCAACGCTTCGGCGTGAAGACGAAAAGCATCACCCTCCTGCCGATCGGCGGCGTCGCCCGGCTCGAGCGCATGCCGTCGCGGCCACGCGAGGAGTTGCTGATCGCCCTCGCCGGCCCCGCCGTCACTGTGGCCATCATCGTCGTTCTCTATCTCGCGCTCGTCCTCGGACGAGTCTCGCTCGCTTCAGCGCCGTCGCGGGGCGGGTGGCTGTTCGTGGCGCAGGTGATGTGGGTGAACGTCATTCTCGCGATCTTCAATCTTCTGCCGGCGTTTCCCATGGACGGCGGGCGCGTGCTGCGCGCCGCGCTCGCCATGCGCACGAGCTTCGAGCATGCGACCGAGATCGCTGCCCGGCTCGGCAAGGCATTCGCGTTGCTCTTCGCGCTGTTCGGATTGTTCGTCGTGAACAATCCGTTCCTCGTCATCATCGGCGTGTTCGTGTGGCTGAGCGCGGCGGCCGAGTCGAGCGCGGCACAGCTGAAAATGACGGTCGGCAGTGTCGCCGTGTCTCGCGCGATGATCACCGACGTGCGCACGCTCGCGCCGACGGAATCCGTCTCGGCCGCGATCGAGGAAGTGCGGCAGGGATTCCAACACGACTTTCCTGTCGTCGATCATGACGACATCGCCGGCGTTCTCACTCGCGAGGGCTTGCTGCGCGCGATGGCGGAAGGTCACGCCGACGAGCCGGTCGGCCAGGTGATGCAGACGAAATTCTGTTCGACGACGCCGGATGAATCGCTCGAACAGGCGCTGGCACGGCTTCAGGAAGGTCACTGCCAGGCGATGCCGGTGCTTCGGGGACGCCAAGTCGTCGGCCTGCTCACGGCGGAGAAGATTCAGGAATACGTCCTGATCTCCACCGCCAGGCGAGCGGGGCGAGCGGGGGACGGCGACGGCCGCGCCGCGGCGTAGCCGTCCCCGGCGCAGCGCTACTTCTTGTCGATCGTCGCGTTCGTCCGGTAATAGTCCCCCAGCAAGTGCTCGGCGAAGTACTCGAACATCAGGTGGTTCGTGTACGGCGTGTCGTCGCCGTAGCCGTGCGGCTTGCCGGGCAGGAGCATGAAGTCGAAACGCTTGTTCGCCTTGATGAGCGCGTTGACCAGACGAATGGTGTTCGCCGGGTGAACGTTGTTGTCCATGTCGCCCGTCTCGAGCAGCAGGTTGCCTTTGAGGTTGGGCGCTAGGTCGACGGTGGTCGGCACGTGGATCTGGAACGCGTCCGTCGTGTCGCCGTCGGCGATCGAACCGTCGAGCAGCGTCGGCGCGGCGGCGGCGCCCCGTCCGCGCGGACCGCTCGCCGCCGCGGTGTTTCCGTTTCCGTCGCCGTCGGTCGTGGGAACCGCGCCCCCCGCCTGTACGACGCCGCCCCGGCCTCCGGCCTTCGCCACGATCTTGAGGCCGTGGTACTGCTCACTCCAGTTCTGGTTGTAGATGTTGTTGTCGTGATTTCCTGATTCGCTCACGCCGACCTTGAAGAACTCGTTGTACGGCGGCAGGAGCATCGCCGCCGCGGTCAAGAAGCCGCCGCCCGAGTGGCCGTAGATGCCGACGCGGTTGAGGTCGATCCACTTGTGCCGCGCGGCGAGTTGCTCGATGCCGGTCTTTTTGTCGGCGAGCGCGTAGTCGCGGAGGTTGTAGTAGCTGAAGCCCTGATACTCCTGCGACCGCTGCGGGCTGCCGCCGCGGTTGCCGATCTGTATCACGATGAAGCCGAGCTGCGCGAGCTGCTGCGGAACCGCCGTCGGCGAAAACGTGAAGTTCACCGTCTCGGTCTGCGGTCCCGGATACACGTTCGCGATGATCGGATACGACTTCGTGGAATCGAAATCGAACGGCTTCCACATGTTGCCGTAGATGTCCGTGACCCCGTCGGCGGCCTTGGTCTGGAACTTCTCCGGCGGCTTCCATCCGAGCTCTTTGAGCCCGGAGACGTCCATCGTTTCGAGATCCATCACGAGCTTGCCGGCCGCGTCGCGCAGCACCGCGTGCGGAATGAGATCCACGCGCGACGAGTTGTCGACGATCCACTTCTTGTTCGACGACAGCCGCGAGTCGTGCGTCGCGTCGCCCGCGTCGAGCATGGCCATACCGGTGCCGTCGAGATTCACGCGATACAGGTGCGTGTAGTACGGATTCTCACCGGCCTCGCGTCCGACGGCGGCGAAATACAGAATCCCCTTCACCGAGTCGACGTCGACGATCCGCTCGGCGCGCCACGCGCCCGAGGTCAGCGCGCGCTTCAAATGACCGGTGTTGTCGTACAGGTAGTAGTGTCCCCAGCCCGAGCGCTCCGACCACCAGATGAAGTCGCCGCCCGTTTTCACGTAGCGGACGTTCTGCCGCTCGCTCGAGTTGTTGTCGATGTCCTCGTGGAGCAACTGGGTCGTCGTCTGCGCCGGCAGCGCGATGTCGATCAGCTCGAAGTGCCGCTGCGTGCGGTCGCGCCGCACGAGGCGCAGATGGTCGGCCGTTCCGTCCCAGTGCATGTCGAACAGCCGCTGATCCTTCCATTTCTTGATGCCAACCGCGGTGAGCTTCGTATCGCCGACGCGCCACGACCATAGTTCTTCCTGGCCAACCTCGGTCTCGCCGGGCATCGCGTACGTGTATTCCATCAATTCGGGACGCGGATTCGCGAGGTTGTTGACGAGGTACAGCGGCTTGACCTTGCGCTGGTCGTTGCGGATCACCGCGAACGCCTTGGAATCCTGCGACCAGACGACGTTCGCGCGCACGCGCGGGTCGCGGTTCACGCCGCCGCGGCCACCGCCGTCTCCGTTCTGGTTCGTCGAATCGTCTTGCTGCGTCTGCTGGCGCGTCAGCTCCTGCTGCTGGCGCTCTTGTAGCGTGTCGCGCGCGCCGAAGCTGTAGCTCTTCACGCCATCGTGCGTGAGCTGGACCGTGTCCTTCGACGCGACCTTCACGAGATACAGATTGTGCTCGCGCGCGAACGCGAACATGCTGCTGTCCGGCGAGTAGTTGCGGAAATCGCCGCCGCGACCGCCGCCGAATCCTCCGCCGCCGCCACCGCCACCGGCGCGTCCGCCACCCGCGTTGCCGCCACAGGTGTTCACCGTGTCGGGCGGCGCCGCGTTCTGACCACCGCCGGCACCGCCGCCGCGGCCACCCCGACCGTTACCGCCTTGCGACGCCGCGCCTCCCGCTCCGTTCCCGGCCGGGCCGAGCTTCTTGAGCGTTTCCGTCGCGACGTCCCACTCCCACCGCGCCGTGTCGGCGGTGAACGTGAACGTCTTGCGATCCTTCGAGAACGTCAGCGTGGTGAACGGCAAGTTCTGCGGATCGTGCGCGCGATGACTCTGCTCGGAGAGTTGCGACGCGAGCTTGGCCTGGTCGAAGAGCGGTTTCTTCGTCTTCGTGGTCGGGACGACGAGGAAGAACGTGCTCCCCGCTCGGTCCTTCCAGTCGTAGCACAGCGAGTCGCTCTGGCCGAGCCAGTGGGGCGTCACGGCGGTCGTGTAGACGCGCGACCGTAGATTCGCCGCCGAGAATTTTTCGGCGAGCTCCCAGTTCGCTCTGTTGTGCTCCCCCCCCTGCGCCGCGGCGGTCGGCGCGACGCCGGCGACGAGGACGAGGCCGAATTGAACGGCGCGGACGACGAGCGCGAACCGCTGACTTTTCCGGCGGCGCATGGAAGGACTCCCGATGTGGCTGAACGGCGTGGATGCGGCGAACTGGTAGTGGTTCGCCGCGGGTTGCAATGATTTGCAGAGGGGCCTGACTTCTGGGAAGGGCTACGCGGAAGTCGGGACGCGCGCTGGGAACGACGTGGCGGAAGGTCCCTAGTTCGAGGACCCGACCCCGTCCTCGTCGGCCGCCACTTGGACGACGATCGCGGTGATGTTGTCCAGGCCGCCCCGTCCGTTCGCTTCGGAAATCAGCGCCAAGACTTTGCGTTCGGGTTCGGCCCGGGACATCAGCAGGATCTGCAGACGTCGGTCGTCCACCATGCTCGTCAGCCCGTCGCTCGCCACGAGGAAGAGGTCGCCGACGCTGACGTCGCCCTGATAGATGTCCGGTTCCACGTCGGGGCTCGCGCCCACGCAGCGGGTGATGACGTTGCTGTACGGGTGGTAGCGCGCCTGCTCGGGAGTCAGGAATCCGGCGTCCACCTGTTCCTGTACGTACGAGTGGTCCTTCGTGAGCTGGTGCAGCGCGCCGTCGCGGAGCAGATAGACGCGAGAGTCGCCGACTTGGCCGATCAAGTACTTCCTGTCGAAGATGAGCAGGACCGACGCCGTCGTGCCCATGCCTTGCTTGTCGACTTCGGTGATCGTGCGCTCGTGGATGTTTCGATTCGCCTTGCGGAGCGCCTGGTCGAGACGGTCTCCGGTCGAATCGTCGAGGTCTTTCAGCCCGTCGAGCTCCCGCTCGATCGTCTGAACGGCCATCTCGCTGGCGACCTCGCCCGCGGCGTGGCCGCCCATGCCGTCGGCAACGATGAACAGTCCGCGATTCCCGCGGGCTGTCACGGCGAAGTTGTCCTCGTTCCCGGACCGGATCATCCCCACGTCGGTCCGGGCGGCGTGAAGCAGGCGAACCATCATTTACTTGAGCATGTAGTAGGCGGCGAATCCGAGCGCAAGCAAGACGACGCCCCACATCCATCCGAAACCCGATCCCCCTTTCGCATGTGCAACGGCGGGGGACGTCGGGATCGGCGTGTAGGGCGTGCCTCCACGGAGTTTGTCCTGATGGGCGAGACGGCTGGCGATAGCGTTGGCGCCCGTCGGCGTCCGGCGAGCGGACGATGAAGTGGTGGGCGTTTTGGACTTGGGCTTCGGCGCGAAGGCCTGGAACGACATCGTCGGCGCCAAGGCCGACGCGTCAGCGTGAAAACGGAATTCGTCCTTCGCGATCTTGATCGTGTCAGCGCGGTTGAGGATATGCGCCCCATTGATCCTTGAGCCGTTCACGTAGACCCCGTTCGAGCTGAGGTCCTTGATCTCGTAGCCGCGCAGCGTCGGCGTAATGGTGGCGTGCTTTCGCGACACCTGCTTGTGAGCGAGGACGACGTCGGAGCCCGATTCTCTCCCGATCGTCAAACCGGCCTCGGGGACCGAATATTCCCGACCGTCAACGAGCGACACGAGTCTGCCGCCGGTCGCGGCGCGAGCGGGTGCCGCAACGGCCGGGCCAGCGGCGGCCGCGGTCTCCACGGACGCTGACCCAGGTCCGTGAACCGTCTGGCCCAACTGAATCGGCTCTCCAAGCCGCGGTCCCGGCGGAGAGGGTGCCTTGGCGGCGGCTGTCACCGCGGCGATTTCCGCTCTCGAAACAAAGGTCGTTGCACCTGTCTTGGAGTCGTCGGAAAAAGAGAGCTCCTTCCCGGCCACTTCGAGCTTGTCGCCGTGAAGCAATGGAGTGGGATCGGTCAGCGGCACGCCGTTGACCAGCACGACCACGTCTTTGCCGGAAACCGGCCGGACTACCACGCCTTCCGTTCCTGTCACTTCGATGATCGCCTGCACGCCGAGCGAAACGTCCGGAGATATCGACAGTTCGACGAAATCGCCTCCGCCGAGTCGGTTGGTTCCCGGGCGCAATAAGAACTGTTGATCGTTCAGCTTTATAACCGGCATCGCGATGCGCTCGGCAACGGACAGTTCCGGCAGAAACTACCCCATCGGACCTCGCTGAAGCAAGCATCAAACGCCTGCGCGAATTGCATCTCGCTCCACGCGCGCCTCGCCATCCTCGCCATCCTCGCCGTCGCCGTCAGGATTGCGCAACGCGTCACGGATCGCGCCCGCTTGGAGACGATATAAACGCTCGTACAGGCCCCGTCGGGCGAGCAGTTCGCGGTGTGTCCCGCGCTCGCGCACTTGGCCATGGTGCAAAACCATGATCTCATTGGCGCCGACAATTGTACTCAATCGATGCGCGATTGCGATGGTCGTGCGCCCCGACATCAGCGTCGCCAGCGCCGTCTGAATCTCCGCCTCGATCTCGCTGTCGACGGCGCTCGTCGCCTCGTCGAGGACGAGCAGGGCCGGATCGGCGGCGATCGCGCGCGCGAACGACAGCAGCTGCCGCTCTCCGACGCTGATCGACGCGCCGCGTTCGCCGAGCGCCTGCCGATAGCCGCCCGGGAGCCGCCGGATCACGCGATCCGCGCCGACGCGCGATGCCGCGGCCGCGACGTCCAGCTCCGAGATGTCGTTCGACAGGCGAATGTTCGTGAGCACGTCTCCCGCGAACAAAAAGATGTCTTGCTGCACGTAGCCGATCAGCGCTCGCAGCTCCGGCACGGGGATCTCTCGAATGTCCACGCCGTCGACGAGAATGCGACCCCGCTGCGGATCGTAGAAACGCAGCAGGAGACTGATGATCGTCGTCTTGCCAGCGCCGGTGTGGCCCACCACCGCGAGCGTTCGTCCCGGTTCGACCGTAAAGCTCACGCCCTTCAGGACCCACTCCGGCGACGCGGTACGGCCCGAATCGCGCGCGACGTGGCCGAGATCGTATGCGAACCAGACGTCGTCGAATTGCACGCGCACGCCCTGCCGCTTCGCGAATGCGGCCGCAGTGACCGACCCGTCGACCGGCGCCAAACCCACGGCCTCCGGCTCGTCGAGCAGCCGGAACACCCGCTCACTCGCCGCCATCGCCTGTTGAAGCGTGTTGAACTTGTCCGAGAGGTCCTGGAGCGGCTGGAAGAACCGCCGGACCAGCTGCAGGAACGCCGCGACCGTCCCGACGGTGAGCGAACCGATTTCGACGCGATGGGCGCCCGCGACGATCAGGCTCGCCAGCGCGATCGACGTGAGCACCTCGATTACCGGAAAGTAGAGCGCGTAGTACGTGATCGAATCGAGGTTCGCCTGCAGATGTCCACGATTCAGATCGTCGAATCGCTTGGCCTCCGACGCCTCTCGGCCGAACAGCTGCACGATTCGGATTCCGGTGATGCGCTCCTGGAGATAGGCGTTGATGCGCGCCAGCCGTGCTCGAATGTCGCGATACGAGTCGCGGACCTTGAGCCGGAATACGTGCGAGGCGACGTAGACCAGCGGAATCACGCCGAACGACGCGAGGGCCAGCCGCCAGTCGGTCCACAGCATCAACCCACTGATCGCGAGGAGCGTGAACAGATCGCCGAGCCCCGCGACCACGCCGGCCGTGAACAGCTCGTTGAGCGACTCGACGTCCGACGTCACGCGGGTCACCAGCCGGCCGACCGGATTTCGATCGAAAAACGTGATCGACAGCCGCTGCACGTGGCCGAAAATGTCGCGGCGGAGATCTCGCATTACCCGCTGGCCCAGCAGCGCCGTGAGGAGCGTCTCGCCGTATTGGCAGGCGAAGCCGACGACGAGGGATCCGGCGAAGATGAGCGCCGCCTGCAGCACCATCGACGACGAATGCGCCGGCAGCGCGACGTCGATCACGCGTTGCGTCATCAGCGGACCCACCAACTGCATGAGCCCGTCGAGGATGAGGCACCCGACTGCGGCCACGACGAGCGAGGAGTACGGCCGCGCGTACACGAACAGCCGGCGCATCAACCGCGCGTCGAACGGCTTTCCGGTCACTTCATCGTCGTGCATATTGGAAACGTAGTCGCGGCGCGCGCCGTGCTCGTCCGTGGCGCGCCTTCGGGAATTGGGCGTGGTACGTGCGTTGCGTCCGTGATGGGCTCAGCCAACACACTCCCATAACCGGAGGCGAACTTATGGGTGTTATCGCGTGGATCGTGCTCGGCTTGATTGCCGGTGCGATCGCGAAGGCGATCATGCCAGGTAAAGATCCCGGTGGAATCATCGTCACCGCCATCATCGGGATCGTCGGAGCACTCGTCGGCGGCTACATCGGCAACCTGATCACCGGAACCGGGCTCACCGGTTTCTCTCTGTGGAGCATCATTCTCGCGATCGTCGGATCGCTAATCCTGCTCTGGATCTATCGCGCGGCGACCCGCTCGCGCGGCGTTACGCCGCCCATGTAGTCGACGAATCCGGAAGAGCCGCGGCGCGTAGTCAGAGTCCCATGGCGACGTGGAGGTCCGCGTAGCCATGCCGCTGTGGCTCTTCTGGATTTTGCTTGGCCTCATCGCCGGAACGCTGGCGAAGTTCCTCATGCCCGGCCGCGATCCGGCCGGCTGCATTTTCACGGTCGTCCTGGGCATCGTGGGCGCGATGCTCGGCGGCTTGATCGGCACGCAGCTCGGCTGGGGACGCGTCACAGCCGGCGATCTCGACGCGCGCTCGATCGCCATCGCGACCTTCGGCGCGCTCATCGTGCTGATCGTCGGGCGGCTGCTACTGAGGCGGCGGCCAAACAGGTAGACCACCCGGTTCGCCTTCTCTTCGGTCGTCGCTAAATTGAGTTCATGAAGGACGCCATCCTCGTCCGCGGAGCGCGTCAGCACAACCTCAAGGGCTTCGACCTCGAGATTCCCCGCCGGGCGTTCACGGTCATCACCGGACCGTCGGGATCGGGCAAGTCCTCGCTCGCGTTCGATACCATCTATGCCGAAGGGCAGCGCCGGTACGTCGAGTCACTCTCGGCGTACGCACGCCAGTTCCTCGAGCGAATGGAGAAGCCCGACGTCGACTCGATCGACGGGCTGTCGCCTGCCGTGGCGATCGAACAGAAGAATCCCACCAAAACGTCCCGCTCGACCGTCGGGACCGCGACCGAGATCTACGATTACCTGAGGCTGCTCTGGGCGCGTGTCGGACACACGTTCTGTCCGTTGTGCGGCCGAGAGATGCGTCCAGACACTGTCCAGTCGGTCGTCGACGCTGTGCTCGCGCTGCGCCCTGGACTTCGTTTTCACGTTGCGTTCCCGCTCGTGCTCTCGCCCGAAGTCACGCACGACGTCGTGGTCGAGAATCTGCGCGCGCAGGGGTTCGTGCGCCTGAGCGTCGACGGCACGATCACCCACCTCGACGATCTCCTCGCGGCGGCCGTCGACGTCACGTTCGCGAAGGAGCTCCTGGTCGTCGTCGACCGTTTGGTCGTCGGCGACGATGCGCAGGGCCGTCTCGCCGACGCGGTCGGAACGGCGTTTCGCGAAGGCGACGGGGATTGCGTCATCCTCTGTGCCGAACCCGTCTCGACGTCGCTCACCCCGAAGCCGTCCGACCGGCTGCGATTCACCGAGCGCTACGAGTGCGCCAACGACGGCACGCGCGCTCCGACGCCGACGCCGCAGCTCTTTTCGTTCAACAGTCCGCGCGGCGCCTGCGAACGTTGCAACGGATTCGGCGCGACGCTCGAGTACGACGAAACGCTGATCGTTCCTTATCCGAATCGAACGCTGCGCGAAGGCGCGATCGATCCGTGGACCAAGCCGCGCTACGACAACAAGCGACGCGCGCTCGCGGAGTTCGCGAAACGCGAAGGAATCTCTTTTGATACGCCGTGGGAGCGGTTGCCGGCGAGCGCGCGCGCGAAGCTGCTCAACGCGCGGAGTCGCGGCTTCAAGGGCATCCTCCCATTCCTCGAGGATCTCGAGGAGAAGAAGTACAAGCAGTACATCCGCGTTTTCCTGCGACAGTACCAGACGGCGCGCCAGTGTCCAACGTGTCACGGCACGAAGCTCAAGCCTGAGGCGCTGCAAGTGCGCGTTGGCGGGGAAACGATCGCCGCGGTGTGCGAACTTCCGGTGGACCGACTTCTCAACTGGTTCGACGCGCTCTCGCTGAGCCGGTTCGAGGAGCAGATCGCGGCGCACATCCTCAAGGAAGCGCGCGACCGCGTTCAGTTCCTCTGCGACGTAGGGTTGAACTATCTCACGCTCCACCGCGGGACGCGCACGCTGTCGGGCGGCGAGGCGCAGCGAATCGGACTGGCGAACTCACTCGGCTCGCAGCTGGTCGATACGCTCTACGTTCTCGACGAGCCGTCGATCGGATTGCACCCGCGCGACATGGACCGGCTGCTTCGCCTGCTTCATCGCCTTCGCGACGGCGGCAACACGGTGCTCGTCGTCGAGCACGACCCTGAAGCGATCCGCGCGGCGGATCATATGGTCGAGCTCGGGCCCGGGAGCGGGGAGAAGGGCGGACAGCTCGTGTTCAACGGGCCGATTTCGCGGATCGCCGAGAGTCCGCTCACCGGAGCGTATCTCACGGGCCGGCGAGAAATTCCCGTTCCGGTCGAGCGGCGTCGCGTCGGCCCGCGTTGGATCACCCTCACCGGCGCGCGCGAGCACAACCTGAAAGGCGTCGACATCAAGATTCCGCTCGGAGCGGTGACGGCGGTGACGGGCGTTTCGGGCTCCGGCAAGAGCACCCTCGTGCACGACGTGCTGCTGCGCGCGCTCGAGACCAAGCTGCACGGCGAGCACTCGGCGAAGGAGTATCTCGGCGAGCGCGTTGGGCATTACGACACGCTGTCGGGTGCCGACGCGATCGACGACGTCGTCGGGATCGACCAGAGTCCGATCGGCAAGTCGCCGCGCTCGAACCCCGTCACGTACGTGAAGGCGTTCGACGAGATCCGCCGGATCTTCGCTGACGCCCCGTTGTCTCGAGAACGGCGGTACACGGCTGGCACGTTCAGCTTCAACGTCGCGGGCGGCCGCTGCGAGACGTGTGAGGGCGCCGGCTATCTCCAGGTCGAGATGGTGTTCATGGCGGACGTGTTCGTGCCGTGCGACGAATGCGGCGGCAAGCGATTCAAGCCCGCGGTGCTCGACGTGCGCGTGAACGGCCGCAACATTCACGAGGTGCTCGAGCTCACCATCGACGAAGCGATCCGCTTCTTTCCGCGCGAGGAGAAGCTCGGCCAAGCGCTCTGGCAGTTGCAGCAAGTCGGTCTTGGCTATCTGCGGCTCGGCCAGCCGGCGACGACGCTCTCGGGCGGCGAAGCACAGCGGCTCAAGGTTGCGCGGGAGCTGGCGCTCGGAAAGAAGAGCGGACGCAATCTGTACGTGATGGACGAGCCCACCACTGGACTGCACCTCGACGACATTCGAAAGTTGGCGACCGTGTTCGACCGCCTCGTCGACGCCGGGCACACGCTCGTGCTGATCGAGCACAACCTCGATGTCATCAAGCTCGCCGACTGGGTGATTGACCTCGGGCCGGAAGCGGGCGACCGCGGCGGTGAGATCGTCGCGACGGGCCGGCCAGAGGATCTGGCGCGAGCGGCGGCGTCGCACACAGGACGCTGGCTGCGCACGGTTCTTCCGGGATTCGCCGAATCGTCGCGGTCGTCGGCTCGCGCGACGCCGCCGCGTGGGGCGGTGTCGCACGCGGTTTAAGTGGATGCTGCGCCTGGGTTTGGCGCCACAGCGCACCGTTGACTTCGTCGTCGACTCCACTACCTTTCTCGGTCTGGTTCGTCCAAGTACCGATCCCCGATAGCTCAGTTGGTAGAGCGCTCGACTGTTAATCGAGTGGTCGTAGGTTCGAGTCCTACTCGGGGAGCTCTGACCGCCCTTCGCGCGCTGCGCGCGAAGGGCGGTCGTGTTTATGGCCAGGTGCTCATCGGTTCGCCGGGCCGAGAGCGTGATGTGTGGCGCTATCCTTGTATCCTCGTCTTCTCTGACTTCAGACGCCGCGCGAAGCTCAACCCTGCCCGTGTTGCCACAATGAGTCGCCGTTTTCGTCTCGCCGGTCATTCGATCACCGGAGCGATCGCCGCGCTGCTTCTCAGCGCCGCACTCCATGACTTATCAGCCCAGAGCAAGCCGCAACGCTCGAAACCACGCGCGGCGTCTCGAGAAGGAACGCACACGGCCGCCGGCGGTGTCGCGCCCGCGCCGACGGACACGATCAGCTCGCACCTGATTCCGGGCCGGACCGCGCACGACAAGACGTCGTACGCATCGGCGGTTCGGCGAGGCACGAACATGTCGGCGAAATGGCCGGGCAGCCCCGCGCCTCTGCCCGGCGCGGTTTTCCCCGCCAAGCGAATCGTCGCGTTCTACGGCAACCCGCTCGCGAAGAAGATGGGCGTGTTGGGCGAATACCCGGTCGACGAAATGCTCGGCAAGCTCGATCAGACCGTGGCCGAGTGGCGGCGCGCCGATCCGTCCGTGCCGGTTCAGCCGGCGCTGCATCTGATCGCCGTCGTCGCACAGGGCGCGCCGGGCCGCGACGGCATGTATCGGCTGCGCATGGACACGTCGCTCATCGAAAAAGTCTATGGCTGGGCGAAGCGCAAAAACGCGCTGCTCTTTCTCGACATCCAAGTCGGCCACAGCACGCTCCAAGCCGAACTGCCTCGACTCCTGCCCTTCCTCTCGCGACCGGACGTCCACCTCGGCATCGATCCGGAGTTCTCGATGCACTACGAGCGCGAAGGAATGCGGCCGAGCAGCAAGATCGGTGAGATGACCGCCGACGACGTGAACTACGTCGTCAGGACGCTCACGCAGCTCGTGCAGGAGAAGCATCTGCCGCCGAAGGTGCTCATCGTGCACCGGTTCACGCAGAAGATGGTGTTGGGCGCGCCGAACATTCGGCCGACGCCTCAGGTGCAGGTCGTGATGGACATGGACGGCTGGGGCCCGCCCTGGCTCAAGTTCGACTCCTACCGCGACTACATCGACAACGAGCCGGTGCAGTTCACGGGCTTCAAGATCTTCTTTCACAACGACGTCAAGCACGGCGACGCGCTGCTCACCCCCGCCGAGGTGCTGCGGTTGATGCCTCGGCCGCTCTACATCCAGTACCAGTGAGCTAGCGCACCGACTGTACGGGAGTCCGCGGCCGCGGCCGATACTCCCGTAGGTGAACGGTTTCGTCAAACGAAGATCGGGTTTTTCCTTCGCCTTGCGCGTGACGTTGGCCGCTGCCGCCGTCGCGGTAACGACGCCTCCGGCCCAGAGCCAATCCACGCGCACGTTCTCGCTCCGCACCGACAACGACGCCTTCGATTTCTGGATGGCGCCTTGGAATCGTCCGGACGATGAATACACGAGCGGCGTTCACCTCGCGTATGATGGCGGCGACGCACCGTGGTGGGCGCGCCGGTTTCTGAGCGGCCTGCAACTGTGCGCCGCCCAATCGACCGTCTGCCGCACGTCGCGCTTCGAGATCGGGCAGGACATCTACACTCCATTCGTTCCGCCGACGGGCGCCGCCGCGACGTCCGCGCGCCCCAACGCCGGGTGGCTCTATCTGGGTCAGAGCGCCGAGCGATTTTCGACCGGGAGCTCGGACGTGCTCACGCTCGCTCTGGGCGTCACCGGCCCGCCGTCGCTGGCTCGCTTCACGCAACGCATCGCGCACAGCGTCGGTCCCGCGTACAATCGGCCCACCGACTGGAGCAGCCAAGTCGGGTTCGAACCGGGAGTGATCGCGCGCTTCGAGCACGCCGCGCGATTCACGACGCCGACAGACGCACCCCTCGGCGTCGATCTCGTCCCGCATGCCGGCGCATCGGTCGGCAACGTGATCAGCGCGGCGGATGCCGGCGCGCGACTCCGGTTCGGATGGCGGATGTCGCACCCGTGGCTGCCCCCCTCACGCGACTTCGGGTTCGATCTCATGATCGGTGCATCCGGGCGAGCCGTCGCTCGCGATCTGTTCCTCGACGGCAACACGTATCAAGACGGTCCGCGCGTCGGACACGAGCCCTTCGTCGAGAGCGGCGAGGCCGGCTTCGAATTTCACATGCGCGGCATTTCCCTCGCGTACCGCGCGGTGACCGACTCGCGTGCATACGGGGGCGGCCCAAGGTGGCACCCATGGGCATCGATGGTCGGCGGCGTCACGCTCGAATAAGACGCGTCGCCTTCGCCTTTACTCGAAGGCCGCCTCGCACGATGTTAGCATGTGCTCCGCCGCCTCCTTCCGTTGCTCGCCGGTGCGCTCTTCGCGCCCGCGCCGCAGCCCCGCGCTGAACTGAAGGCGCTGAAGTTTCGCGCCGTCGTCGACACGCCCGGCCACGTCATCCCCAATGGCGTCGTCCTCGTCGATGGCGACAAGATCACCGCCGTGCTCACGGCGAGCGATCGCGTTCCCGCGAATGCACAGGTCGTCGATCTGACGCGCTTCACGGCCATCCCGGGCATGATCGACGTGCACACGCACATGACGTACTACTGGGATTCGACGTCGGGCACGGATCCGTGGCGCCAGCCGCAGCGCACGTCCGAGCAGACGATCCAGCTCGCGCGTGCCAACTTGCTCCGCACGCTCGAAACCGGCGTGACGACCGTACGCGATCTCGGTTCGTCGAACTACATGGACATGGCGATGCGCGACTCCGTCAACAAGGCCGGTTGGATCGGGCCGCGGATGTTCGTCGCGGGCTACGGACTGCAGCGCGCGCGGCCTCCGTATCGCCCGAATACGGACACCACGCGCACGCAACGCGGCCGCGTGTTTTCCATCGCGCAGATTCCAGAGGCCGTGAAGCAGCAAGTCGACGCCGGAGCGGACTACATCAAAATGTACGGCTCGACGGGTACGGGGGCCGACGTCACCGGCAACGAGACCTTCACGTACGAAGAGATGAAAGCCGCCGTCGATGCGGCCAAGTCGTTCGGGAAGCGCATCGCGATTCACTCGTATGGTCCCGACGGCGGCCGCGACGCGGTGCGCGCCGGAACCACGTCGCTCGAGCACGCGATTGACCTCGACGACTCGACGCTGGCTCGCATGGCGCGCGACGGGATCTTCTACGTCCCCACGATCGATCACAACCGCTACTACGCGCAATACCGCGAGGCGTATCACTACACGCCGGCGCAAGCCGCGGGACTCGATTCGTTCCGTCTGCTGAACATCGCGACCGCGCGTCGCGCGTACAAAGCCGGAGTGAAACTCGGCATGGGCTCCGACGCGGTACACATCATGTTCGGCCAGAACACGCGTGAGCTCGGATGGTTCGCGCAGATCGGCATGTCGCCGAGCGAGGTCCTCGCGACCGCGACGACGAACGGAGCGGCGATCCTCGGCATGGGGAATTCCCTCGGACGGATCGCGCCGGGCTACTACGCCGACGTCGTCGCCGTCGCCGGCGATCCGACGGCGGACGTGCGCGTCGTGATCGACAGCGTGCGCTGGGTGATGAAGGGCGGCGCGGTCGTCGTCGACAAGACGCGCTAGGGGCGCGGTATATTTCCCGGCGAAACTTTCCGCCCCCCCGCTTCGCCTCGCATGCCCACTCGAAAAACGTCCGCGCGCGGCTCCAAACCGTGGGTCGCCGTGATCATGGGCAGCAGCTCCGACCTCAAGTACATGCAGGCGGCGATCGACGTGCTGCTCGAGCTCGAGGTCCCGCACGAGGCGAAGATCGTTTCGGCGCATCGCACGCCCGACTGGATGTTCGAGTACGCATCATCGGCGGAGGACCGCGGCATCGAGGTGATCATCGCCGCGGCCGGCGGCGCGGCGCATCTGCCGGGCATGGTCGCCGCCAAGACCATGCTCCCCGTGCTCGGTGTGCCGATTCCCGCGACGACGCTCGATGGTCTCGACTCGCTGCTGTCGATCGTGCAAATGCCCAAAGGGGTTCCGGTCGGGACGCTCGCCATCGGCGAGCCCGGCGCGATCAACGCGGCTCTGTTGGCGACGTCGATCGTGTCCACCGCGCGCGCCGACGTTCGAAAGCGTCTCCGCGCGTGGCGCCAAAAGCGGACCGACGACGTGCTCGCGAACACGAACGTTCCCTCGCGGTGAGCGCGTGATCCCGCCCGGATCGACCATCGGCATCCTCGGCGGCGGGCAGTTGGGCCGCATGACCGCGATGGCGGCGCGAACACTCGGCTACCACGTTCACGTGCTCGACCCCGACGCGAACTGCGCGGCGAGCGCCGTGGCCGACCGCGTCGTCGCGGGAAAATTCGACGACGCCGACGCGGCCGCCGATCTCGCGCGCCAATGCGACGTCGTCACGCTCGAGATCGAGCAGATCGGCGCCGACGCGCTCGCCGCCGCGACGAGACACGCGCCCGTTCGCCCGAACCCCGCGATTCTCGCCATGGTGCAGGACCGGTCACGACAGAAACGGTGGCTCTCGACGAATGGCTTTCCCGTCGGCGACTATCGCGACGTGACGTCGCTCGAGCAGCTGAGCGGCGCGCATCGAGAGCTTGGCGCTCTCGTCGTGAAAGCGAATCACGGCGGATACGACGGCCGCAGCCAGGTGCGTGTCGCCGATGCGAAGGAAGTCGAGCGCGCCTGGACCGACCTCGGCCATCGCGCATCGGTGGCTGAGCGCGCGCTCGATCTGCGATCGGAAATCTCCGTTCTCGTCGCGCGGCGCCCGAGCGGCGAGGTCCGCGTCTATCCGCCGGCGCTCAACTTTCACGAACGCCAGATTCTCGCGTGGTCCGTGTTGCCGGCGCCGATCGACGCCGCGCTCGCCGCGCGCGCCGAGGAGATCGCCCGCGGGATCGCCGGCGCGCTTTCGCTCGAAGGCATTCTCGCGGTCGAGATGTTCGTACTCGACAACGACGAGCTCCTCGTGAACGAGCTCGCTCCACGGCCGCACAATTCGTTTCACGAGACCGAAGTGGCGTGCTCGACCAGCCAGTTCGAGCAGATCGTGCGCGCCGTGTGCGATCTTCCCCTCGGCGATACGCGTGTGCTGCGCCCGGGCGCGATCCACAATTTGTTTGGCGATCTCTGGCTGGAGCACGACGGGCCGCCGCCGTTCGAGCGCGCTCTCGCGCGACCGGGTGTGCGCCTTCATCTCTATGGAAAGCCGGGCCCGAGGCCGGGCCGCAAGATGGGTCATCTGTCGGCCGTCGGCGATACGGCGGACGATGCACTGTCGCGCGTTCGCGCCGCCGCCGATGCGCTCGTCGCACCGCCAACCTGAGAGGCTTCGGGTGTCGAGATTTCGTCGTTCTTTGGTTTGGCCGCTCTCCGCCGCGATCATTGGCTGCTGGACGCCCTGGTCCCCTGGGCCGTATCCCACGGGCCACGCCGTGCCGCCGCCTCCGTCGTCCTCACCGGCGCCGCCACCGACGCGGAGCGCGGTCGCGCCATCGGGCGCGAGGGCGACCGCGGTGATCCACGACGCGTCCGGGCGACGCGTCGGCAGCGTGGCGTTCAGCGAGACGTACGCGGGACTTCTCGTTCGCGGAGAGGTGGCCGATCTCGGCGTCGGTGCCCACGGCATTCACATTCACGCGGTCGGAAAATGCGAGCCGCCATTCTCGAGCGCCGGCGGTCACTACAACCCCGAGCAGCGCGCGCACGGGTTCAACAATCAGCATGGCCACCATTTGGGCGACTTGCCCAACATCGTAACTCCGGCCGCTGGTAAGCTGAACTTCGAGTTCATCGTGCCCGGCATCCTGCTCGCCGGACCCACCGGCATGCTCCGCACCGACGGCGCGTCGGTCGTCATTCACGCCAGCGCCGACGACTATCTCACCGATCCGGCGGGAAACTCGGGAGCGCGTCTGGCCTGCGGCGTGATCACGCCCGCGCCGTAGTCGTGCAGATCGCGGACTTCACGCTCGAGCGCTATTTCGCCCGCTGGGAGTTCGCGGTCCGCCATGTGCTCTGCGCGTCGGATGTCGAGCCGTATCGGCTGCCCGAGCTGCTCCACCTCGCCGACGACGATTCCCGACGGCGTTGGGAATCGCTGAGTCTCGGATACACGGAATCACAAGGACTGCCCGCGCTGCGCGAGGAAATTGCCTCGCTCTATGAAGGCCTCACCGCCGACGACGTGCTCACGTTCGCCGGCGCCGAGGAGGCGGTGTTTCTCGCGATGCACGCGACACTTGGCCCAGGCGACCACGCCGTCGTCGCCTGGCCCGCCTATCAATCGTTGTACGAGGTCGCGCGAGCCATCGGCGCCGACGTGACGCTGGTTCCCTTGAACCCGGCCGATTGGTCGCTCGACGTCGACGCGGTCGCCGCCGCCATGCGGCCGACGACTCGCATCATCGTCGTGAACTCGCCGCACAGCCCGACCGGCGCGCAGCTCGCCCCCGAGCAGTTGTCTCGACTCGTCTCGATCGCCGAGTTGCACGCAGCGTGGCTCTTTTCCGACGAGGTGTACCGCTTTCTCGAGCACACCGCCCCCGCCCTTCCGCCGGCCGCCTCGCTGTCGCCCCGGGCATTGAGTCTCGGCGTCATGTCGAAGGCCTTCGGGTTGGCCGGCCTACGCATCGGCTGGGTCGCATTGCGCGATCGGTCGCTCAGAGCGAAGCTCGCCTCGCTCAAGGACTACACGACGATTTGCAATTCCGCTCCGAGCGAGGTGTTGTCGCTCGTCGCGCTGCGCTCGCGCGACCGCGTGCTGGCCCGCTCTCGCGGAATCATCGAGAAGAATCTCTCCGTGCTCGACACGTTTTTCGCCGCACACTCGGAGCAGCTGTCTTGGGTTCGGCCGCGCGCCGGGAGCGTCTGCTTTCCGAAGCTGGCCGGCCAAGGCATCGACGACTTCGCCGCGACACTGGTTCAGCGCGAGGGCGTACTGCTCCTGCCCGCGTCGCAGTTCGGCTACCCGGGGAATCATTTTCGGCTGGGCTACGGCCGCAGCGACATGCCGCAAGCGCTGGAAGGCCTCGCGCGCCACCTTCGCACCAACTAGGGCCGCGTCAAACCTTCGCCGTTCCGCCGCTGTCTGAGTCGACAACCCCACCGGCTCTCACATGACCAACCTCCGTCTTTCCATTCGCGCGATCGCCTTCGGCGCGATCGTCGCGTCGATCCCCGGCGCGGCGACGGGACAAACCGAGCATCGCGCCCTCACGGGCGAACGCGTCGCGGTGTACAACCTCGCCGGCCGCGTTCGGGTGCAAGCCGCGACGGGCGCTCAGGTCACGGTGGACGTCACTCGCGGAGGTCGCGACGCGGCCAAGCTCAAACTCGAGACGGGCGACGTTCGAGGGTGGAACGCGCTTCGCGTCGTGTACCCCTCGGACCGCATCGTGTATCCGGAGTGGCAGTCGCGCGGCCGTACGCAGATTCACGTAAATGCCGACGGCACGTTCGACGACGATTCGAACTGGCGCGACCGCGACCGCGTGGAGATCCGCAGCTCGGGCGACGGTCTCGAAGCCCACGCCGACATCACCATCGGGGTTCCGAAGGGACAGCGGATCTATGTGCACTGGGGCGTCGGTGACGCGACCGTCTCCAACGTAGACGGAGACCTCCGCGTCGGCGTCGCCTCGGCGTCGCTGACGTCCGAACACACGCGCGGCCGGTTGTTGCTCGACACCGGCTCGGGCAGCGTGTCGGTGACCGACGCGCAAGGCGAAGTGAAGCTGGACACCGGTTCGGGCGGCGTGACGATCGACGGCGTCAAGGGAGAGACCTTGGACATCGACACCGGCTCCGGCTCGGTGCGCGGCCAGAACATCGATTCGAAAATGCTCAAGATCGACGTCGGGTCGGGCGGAGTGTCGCTCGATCGCATCAGCTCCGGCCGAGTGACGGTCGACGCCGGCAGCGGGCGCACGGAACTAGGATTCGTTCAGCCCGTCGAGGACCTGGCGATCGACGCGGGCTCCGGCGGCGTCACGCTTCGCCTGCCCGCGGCCCAGGGCGCCGACGTCGACATCGAGACCGGCAGCGGCGGAATCGACAGCGACTTCGCCGTGCAGACGACGCGCCTCTCGCGAAACCACCTGCGCGGTCAGATCGGCGACGGCAAAGCGCGCATCAAGATCGAGAGCGGCTCGGGAACGGTTCGGCTGATCAAGAACTGACGTCGCCGGCGCCCATTCCGCCGATCCCCGCTTCGCGCGCGCGGTCGGCGAGCTCGCCTCGCGACTCGACGCCGAGCTTGGTGAAGATGTTCGACAGGTGCGTGCTCGCCGTGCGCGCGGAAATGCCGAGCGCCGCGCCGATCTCTTTGTTGGATCGGCGCGCCGCGACGAGGCGGACGATCTCCACCTCGCGGCCGGTGAGTCCCGCCATCCCTTGGGTGATGCTGCGCGCCGGCGGGCGCGCGCCGAGCTCGCGGAGCTGCTCGCGTGTCTCGCTGAGCTCTTTCTCCGCGCCGAGCCGCGCGAAGACTTCGTGGGCGCGTCGAAGCTCGCGCGTTGCGCCCTCGCGATCGCCGGTCCGCGCGAGCGCGCTCGCCAGCTGGCGCCGCAGTCGAGCGGCGTCGGCCACGTAAGGAATCGCTTCGAGGGCTTCCGTCGCGCCGCGCAGTTGCTCGAGCGCGCGCTCCGTGTCGCCGACCAACAGCTCGCTGACCGCGTCGCACGCGTCCGCCCACGCGAGCCCGAGCCGCTGGCCGAGTATCGCCGACTGCTGGCGCAAGCGCGCCGCGACTGCTCGCGCGCGTTTGTGGTCCGCGGCCCACAACGACGCCTCGGCGATGATCGGCATGAGTCGGTGAATCGCCCACACGACGTAGCCCGACTGGTCGGCGATGCGTAGACCGCGCTCGCCGATTTCGATCGCCTCGGCGTTCTCGCGCCTCGCGAGATGGTAGCCCGCCCTGCCGATGTGGGCGGGCACGGTGCCGTACACATCTCGACCAGGCGCCGTGGGATCGGCGGCGCCGGACAGCTCCCACGCCTCGTCCACGCACTCACGTCCGCGCTCGATGTCGCCCCGGCCGAAGTGGAGCAGTCCGAGCCACACGAGAAGACGCGGCACCAGCGTGCGCTGACCGAGCGCTCGTGCGAGAGGTATCGTCCGCTCGGCGAGCGAGACGGCGTGCTCCCACTCGCCGATGCCGGCCGCGTACTCGATCTCTACCTCGGCGGTCCACACTCGAAACAGCGGGGAGTGGGCTTCATCGGCCAACCGCTGAGCGTCGGCAAGGTGCAGACGGGCTTCCTCGGCGTTTCCCGTGAGACCGCCGAGCATTGCCAGCGCCCAGTGCGCCGACCACGCGACCCCCAAGTTTCGGTTCTCGGCCGATTCCGCGATCGCGATCGCGCGCCCACCGCTCTCGCGCGCCTGATCGGCCGGCCCGGTCCACAAGTAGTGAAGAAGCAGCGCCCGATGCGCGCGCGCCAACAGCCCCGGTTCATTCTCCTCGTTCGCGATCGCGACGGCGGATTGAATCTCGCGCGCCGCGTCCTCGGTTCTGCCGAGCGCTTGCAGGCAGCTCGCCTTCGGAAGAAGCACCCGCGCTTCGAGTGAACGCTCGCCCGCCGCTCGCGCTGCGGCGATGGCGGCATCGAAGTGCGCGATCGCTTGGTCGAACGCGCCGCTCCAATAACTGGCGAGGCCCATGTTGCGTTCGATCGACCCCACTTTCGCGACGTCGCCTCTGGCCGACGCGGCCGCCAGTGCGCGCTTCCAGAGCTCGAGCGCGCCGTCGTAGTCGCCGAGGCGTTGCCGCACACGAGCCAGCTCGAACACGACGTCGTCGGCGTCCGCGCCGCTCGCGGCGGCGCCGCGCGCGAGCTCGAGGGCCGTGGTCAGATAGTCGGCGGCCTCGCGATTGGCGTGCTTCGCCGAGGCGTCGCGACCGGCGGCCCGCAGATATTGCACCGCCTTGTCGGCGAGACGACGCGTGTCGGTGCGCGCGTAGTGAAACGCCAAGCGACCCGAGTGCGCCATCGCCCGGTTGCCGTAGAGCCTCTCGAGTGTCTCGGCAATCGTCCCATGGAGCGCGCGCGTGCGGGCCAAGCCGATCTCGGAGTACAGCGTTTCTTGCAGCAGCGGGTGCGAGAAGTCGTACACGATGTCGTCGCCGCGCTGGCGCTCCGCCAAAACGTCGGCGGCTCGCAACTCGTCGATCGCGGCGATCAGCGCGTCGTTGTCGAGCTCACTCACCGCGGCAAGCTCGGCGTGTGTCGCCTCGGCGCCGAGTACCGCGGCGACGTCGGCGAGTCGCCTTGCTTCCGTCGACAGATCGGCGACGCGCGCGAGCACCGCCTCGCGAATCGTGGCGGGCACGTGCAGATCCTCGACGTCCCACCCCGTCCACGACCCGTGCGCCTCGCGAAGCTGTCCGCTTTGCACGAGCGCGGTGACGGTTTCGTCGACGAAGAACGCGTTGCCTCCCGTCCACCGGTGGAGGCGCTCGGCGAAGTCCGCGACGCGCGCGCGCTCGGCGCCGAATCGCTGCTCGAGCAGCGCGATGACGTCGTCGACCCCCAGCGGCTGCAGTCGGAGTCGTTGCGCCCCCTTGAGCCCGCGCAGCGAACGCTCCGCGGCGCGAAGAGCCGAGTTCCCTCGAAGATCCGGATCGTTGTGCGTGCCGACGAGCAGGATCCGCTCGCCGCCGATCTGCCTCGCGACGAAGTGAAGCATCTCGAGCGACGCGCTGTCTGCCCACTGCAGGTTCTCGAGCACGAGGAGCAGCGGCTTCTTCGACGCGAGGCGGGACAGCAGCTGCGTGAAGTTCCAGAGAACGCGAGACTTCACCTCGGCTGGATCGCCGCGCAGCGGCGACGCCGGCCGGTCGGCGCTGCCGAGCGCCGGAAAGAGCTGTGCGAGCTCCGCGGTGCCGCCGCGCGTGAGCAGCGTGAGCACCGGCGGCTCGATGCCGCGCAGGAGCGGCATCATCGCGTCGGAGAAGACGGCGTAGGGAACGCCCGTCTCGACGGGATACGCGCGGCCGATCGCCGTGGCGAATCCGCGCCGCGCGGCGTGCTCGCCGAGCGCCTCGACCAGCTTCGTTTTTCCGATGCCGCTTTCGCCGACGACGAAGACGCTCGATCCGCCGCCGGAATCGGCCGCAGTCAGCGCCGCGAAGAGCTTGTTGAGCTCATCCGCGCGGCCGACGAGTGATGGACGGGGGGAAACGTGCTGTCCGGGCGCAATACTTCGCGGCCGGCGGGTGGGATTCGGCACACCCAGAATCTCTTATGAGAACGGCTGCTCGGCTAGAGCGCCGGTCGTGTCAGCTTGCCGCTTGTGCCGGAACGCCGCCGAATCGCCGCTCACGGCCCGCGAATTCGTGGAGCGCGTGGTGCAACTCGCTCTCGGTGAACTCGGGCCACATACGGTCGGTGAAGTAGAGTTCCGCGTACGCGCATTCCCAGAGCATGAAATCGCTCAGGCGTTGCTCTCCTCCCGTACGAATCAGTAAGTCCACGTCGCCGGCTTGCACCGTGTCGTGATTGACTTCGGCAAGCAGCCGGTCGAACTGCGCGGCGCTCAATTGCTGCCCGTTGGCGCGCGTGGCCGCGCGCATGATCGACTCGCGGGCGGAATAGTCGATGGCGATGCGAAGATGCAGATTCGCGCCGCGCGCCGTCGCCCGCTCGGCGTCCTCGATCGCCGCCACGAGCGGCGGCAGAAGCCGGTCACGGCGGCCAACGATCGTGAGACGAATGCCGTTGTCGATGCACCGCTTCGACTCGACCGCCAACGACCGGCGGAGCAGCCGCATCAGCGTCGACACCTCGGATGCCGGACGGCGCCAATTGTCCGACGAGAACGCATAGAGCGTCAGCGTGCCCACGCCGGCCCGCGCCGCCGCTTCGACGATGTCGCGAGCCACGCGAACTCCGGCGCGGTGCCCCGCCGTGCGCGGCATCCCGCGCGCCCCGGCCCATCGGCCGTTGCCGTCCATGATGATGCCGACGTGGATCCCCTTGCATTCCTCGGGGAGTCCGGCCGGACCAGCGCTCGGTCGCTTCATGTCTGAGTGGGAGACGATTGAAAGTCTCGGACGTTTACCGGTCGCGCGTTAGCCGGATTAAGGCTTCCATGTGGTCGAGGTACCGCTCGAGGGCACGGCGTCCAACGGGGGTGATCGAATACCGCGTGCGCGGCACCCGTCCCTCGAACGACTTCGTGCACGTGATGTAATTGGCTTCCTCGAGCTTGCGCGCGTGGACGCTCAGATTCCCATCCGTCGTGCGGTTGAGCTTTTTGAGGTCGTTGAACGTCAGACTCTCGTTCACCGCCAACGCGCTCACGATCCCGAGACGCAGGCGCTCGTGAATCAACCGATCGAACGCGAGCGGACCCTGATCCGGCGCCTTGCCGCGCACCGGGGCCAGCTGCGGCTTTTTCTCCGCGGGTTCCGGGCGCTCCGCGCGTCCTCCACCACGTCGCGGTTGCGGCTTACCCACCGTGCCTCCTGGCGATCCACGCACCGAACACGATGTGGAGTCCGCCGAACGACGTGATCATCAGCGGCGTGGTCCACGACTCCGGCGCGACCAGCGCGGTCGCGCCACACAGCATGAATGCCGCGCCCATGACCGGAACGCTGCTCACGGAATACGTGCCCGCGCTGATGACGGCCGCGCCGTAGAGCAGCATCCAGGATCCTGGCAGCAGGGCGTATTGACCTTGTGTGACGAATACCGCCGTCAGCACGGCCCCCGCGAGCATCGCGGGAGAGAAGCTCAGTATGAGTTTTCTCAACGGCCCGGACAGGAGCGGCACGTTGTTGGCGTGCGACTTGAGCGCCATCGACGCGACCGACAATCCGGCGGCGATGCCCGCTTCGCCGACCCACGTCGCCACGCGAGTCCACGGCGACCGGTTCGCCGCGACGAGCGCGGCGAAGATCGCCGTGATGCCAATCACGATCTGGCCCCACCCCGACACCGCGGTGAACGTCGCCGCGCGCTCCATCATCCCGCGGATGTAGCGCAGGTTGTCCATCGCCCGCGCTTGCATCTCGGGCGGTTCGGGGCGGCTTGGCCGGATCGGCGTCACGCGCGTCATGGATCGTAGGATACTGCGCGGCGGGAACTCTGGCAAGTACTTTGTGAGGTAAAGCGAGCCGCCGGCTCTATGGGAAACCGGGGACCGGGATACCGGAACGGGGTGTTTCGGCAACGTTCCTTTTCAGGTCCGGCTCCCCGTTGTTCCGGTAAACACTTTCCCCCGTATCCCGGTGCCCCGGTAACTCCGTTTCCCGAGACCCGAACGTCCCGTTCTCAGGGCTGCCGCGGCGGATCACTGGCCGGGAAGCTCTCCTCCGACCCTTCGTCGATTCGCTCGTCGTCGGTCATCGGCCGATTCGGATCTCCTTTCTCTTCCGGCTCGCCGGGCTTACGGTCGGTATACCGTCGATTTCGCGGCGGTTGTTCTCGCTCGACGTCGTGATCGCCACGTCCTCCCCCACCCTCGCGATCGGCATCGTCGGGTTCATCCATGAAACCTCTCATTGGCAATCACCCCCTGACGGCAATGTCCGTCACGAAGTGTGCCTAGCGACGAGCGACGTTGTACTTGACGAGCACCTCGCGCACGCGATCGAGCGGAATCGCCTGAACCGTGTGTCCGTTCCCCGTCGTCGTCGTCGCCTCGAACAGTGAGTTGTAGATCGCTTCTTCCGTGGCCTCGACCGCTGCCTCGAACAAGCCCGACATCTGCTCGTTCGCCAGCTCCTCGGTCGTGAGACGAGTCGCGTTCACCGCGCGGCGGACCTTCTCGTTCGTCGAGAACGCCAACGCGTAGTCACCGGATCCGTTCGACGCGGACGAGCCCGTTCGCGCCAAGCCCATGATCGCCCGCGCCGCGACACGCTCGAGGTTACGGTCCGAGAGCGGCGCGTCCGTGGCGATGACTATCACGCATGATCCGTCGCCGCGATCGCCGGGCGATTGCGCGTCCCGCTGAAACGCGTACTGCCCGAGCTCTTTCCCAACCGGCGCGCCCAATACTTGGAGGATGCCGCCGAAGTTTGTTTGCACCAGCACGCCGAGCGTCCAACCGCCGAGCGATTGAGGAAGCACGCGCGACGACGTGCCGATTCCTCCCTTCCAGCCGAACGCCACCGTTCCCGTTCCCGCGCCAACGCTTCCCTCCGCAACCGGCCCCGCGGAAGCCGAGCTGAGCGCCGCGCGCACCTGCTCCGCCGTGATCGGCCGCGAGCGGATGTCGTTGAGCGTACCGTCGTTCGTCTCGGCGACGACGGGATTGATGGAGCGAACGTTCGCCATGCCCGGCTGTGCGAGCATCCAGTCGACCATGGCGTCCGCGGCCTTCCACACGCACAACGTGCACGTGAGCAAGAGCGGCGTCTCGAGCTCGCCAAGCTCGTGCAGCTGCGTCGCGCCAGTGATCTTGCCAAAGCCGTTTCCGACGTGGAGCGCCGCCGGCACGCGCTCGGTGAACACATTCCCGGGGTGCGGTAGAATGGCGGTCACGCCGGTTCGAACATTGTCGCCCTGCACGACCGTCGTCTGTCCAACCCGCACGCCGGCAACGTCGGTGATGGCGTTGAGCCGTCCCGGCGCGAACACCCCGGGCTTCACGCCGAGGTCGCGCGCCCGGGCGCGCTGCGCGGTTTGAGCGGGAGCTTGCGTCGAGAGTGCGGTCATCGCGAGGACCGTCGAGAGCGAAATGGCGTGGTTCAGCATCGTGAGGGATGATGACGCCTGACCGTATCGCCGCATTCATGCGCGGGCAACCCCGAGAATGCCGTCAGCGTTGAGCGACCCTCGCCCTCGTCCTATCTTGCCATGGGTGCCCCCCCGTCACCTCCTCCCACTCCACGGCCATTCGGCGCTGCGCGCGCGGCTCGCCGGCGCCGTATCTCGCGGCGAGCTTCCATCGTCGCTGCTGATCGAAGGTCCGAGCGGCGTAGGCAAACAGCAGCTCGCCCTGTGGCTGGGCCGGCTACTGCTCTGTGAAGACCCGGAGAACGATTTTCTGGCTCGGGAGTCAGGTCTCGGAAAGCCAGCGCGTAGCGACGCTGTCGTTTGTCGCGCGTGCAAGCTCACTGAGTCGCTGCAGCACCCCGATCTGCACTGGTACTTCCCGCGTCCTCGGCTCAAGGGATCGTCCGACCCCGACCTCGCGGACATTCGCGAGGACATGGCCGAAGGGATTGCCGAGCGCCTGGGGAACGGCGGCCTGTACGAACCGCCGGGCGGTGACGAAGGCATCTTCGTCGCGACGATCCGCTCGATCGTGCAGACCGCGGCGCTCAAACCGGCAATGGCTCGCCGAAAGGTGTTCGTCATCGGCGACGCCGAGCGAATGGTCTCGCAGGAAGGATCGGATCAGGCCGCGAACGCGTTCCTCAAGCTGCTCGAGGAGCCGCTCTCCGACACGACCATCATCCTGACCTCGGGCGAGCCGGGCGCTCTTCTGCCGACCGTTCGGTCGCGCGTGATCGCCGTGCGTGCGCTTCCACTCATGGAAGCGGAGATGAAGGCGTTCGTCGAAGACAAGCGGATTGCGCCCCTGCTCGACCTTCCCGCGAGGTCCGCAGAGTTGATCAAGGCGGCGGCGGGAGCGCCCGGGCGCCTCGTCGAGCGGGAGTCCTGGACGACCGCCATCGACCAGGCGACGCGATTCCTGGACGCCGCATCGTCTCCCGATCGTGGGCGGCGTGCGCGAGTCGCGCTGAGCCAGGGCGCGAGCGGGGCGCGCGGCAAATTCAGCGAGACGCTCGACGCTCTCACCTCTCTGCTCCACGACCGTGCCCAGGCAGCCGCGTCGAACGGCGAAGAGAAGCGCGCTCGCGGCGCGGCGCACGCGATCGCGATCGTCGAGCGCACCAAGGAACTGGCCACGGGGAACGTGAACCCGCAGCTGCTGACCGCGGCCCTGATTCGAGACCTGGCGCCTCTCGTCCGATGAACGACAAGCTCTCGCACGTCGACGACTCCGGCGCGGCGCGAATGGTCGATGTCTCGGGAAAACCGGAGACGCATCGTCGGGCCCGAGCGACGGGCTCGATCCGCATGCGCGCCGCGACGCTCAAAGCGATCGTCAACGCCGAGGTGAAGAAGGGAGATGTCCTCGGCGTGGCCCGCGTGGCGGGCGTGATGGCGGCGAAACGGACGGCCGAACTGATCCCACTGTGCCATCCCCTCAGCCTCGACGACATCCAAGTCTCGCTCGTTCCGGACGACTCGCTTCCCGGCATACGAGCCGAGGCATCGGTGGCGACGACTGGTCGAACTGGGGCTGAAATGGAGGCCCTTACATCGGTCACGGTGGCTCTCTTAACGGTCTACGATATGGCGAAAGGCTTGGACCGTGGCATGGAAATTTCCGATATATCGTTGGCCTCAAAGTCAGGTGGAGTCGGTGGCGAATACGCAAGAGTTGATGGCACGAGCTCTGCCACCTAATGTGCGGGCAGCGGTAAAGCTGTAGAGCCTGTTTGTAGTTAACCACTTGCCTTCACGACACTTATGCGCAACCTACGTGGGACGTACGTCCACCGCGGTGACGCGTTGCGGCGGCGGAAGCGGGTTCATAGGAACCTGTTTCTGGCTGGATCGGTGGTCCTGAGTCTTGGGGCCATTACCGTGCATCGCGCGGCCACGGCGAACGCCGAGCCTGCGGTGACCGAGAGCCGAGCGTCGATGTTCTCGCTCGGGGACTCTCGGAAGCTGCGCTCCGAGCTTACCTCGACTCAGGGCGAATTATCGCTGCTCCGTGCCCAGATCGAGCGGGCGGACAAGGTCATTGAGTATTCCACCCAGTACGCGATCCCGGCCGGCCTGGCCGGCAAGGTATTCGACGCCTCGCTCCGCGAGGGTATCGACCCCGAGCTCGCATTCCGGCTGGTTCGGCTCGAGAGTGAGTTCAATGCTCGGGCGGTCAGCAAGACCGGCGCGATCGGTCTGACGCAGCTGATGCCCAGCACGGCCGTGCAGTTCGACAAGACGGCCACGCGCGACAAACTGTTCGTGGCCGAACTGAATCTGAAGATTGGGCTCCATTACCTTCGCACGCTGCTAGACATGTACAAGGGCGACGTGCGCCTCGCCCTGCTGGCCTACAATCGCGGCGAAGACGCGGTCTGGCGCGACGTTCGGGCCGGGGTGAACCCCGGGAACGGGTACGACCGGATGGTGATCGGCGATTACAAGGGAAAAGGGATTATTCAGTAGGCCGGTAGACCGGTAGACCGGTGAGGGCCTGAAACCGGTGGGCCGGTAGAACGGTGAGACCAAAACGAGGACGGGTGGACAGCGATTTCAAGCTGTCCACCCGTCTTTGTTCTCGCTGTTCGTGCTGCCGGTCCACCGGTCCACCCGTCCACCCGTCCACCCCTGTCTAGCGCTTCTTCGCCTTTCGCGTCCCGACCACGATCGACTGGCCCGGGAAGACGATGGGGCGCTTCAGGCCATTCATCTTCATGAGCGCCGAGGTCGTCGTGTGATACTTGCCCGCTAGCGATGCGAGCGTCTCGCCCTTCTTCACGACGTGAAGCACCCGCGCGCGCGACGTGCCGTAGTGCTCGATCGCCGGGTCCGGCGCGTTTGTCGCCGCAGCCGCAACGGCCGCCGTCGGGACCATCACCGATTGGCCAGGGACGAGATTGCCGCTCTTCAACCGCTTCAGGTTCGGGTTGAACATCGCGAGCTGCAGGCCGAGGAGCCCGTTCTTGTTCGCGATCGAAGCGATGCTCTGCCCTTTCTTCGACTCCACCATCTTGTAGCCCGAGCGCATACTGGCCGGGAGCGCCGCCAGCGCGACCGCGAAGCTGTCTGCCGCGCCGAGCGGAATGCGCACGCGGAAGGAGTCCTTCGGCGGCGTCATTCCGCGCAGGATCTGCGGATTGAGATCCTTGAGCGTCGCGACGTTCGTGCACGCGGCAGCGGCAATGGCCGCGAGCGGCGTCGCCGGCCCCACTCTGACTGAGTCGTACGCGAAGGCCGGCTGCGGGTGAATGGTGAGCCCATAGCGCTCCGGCTCCTTGCCGATCAGTGCCGCGGCGATCAGTTGCGGCACGTACTCGCGCGTCTCGGCACGCAGATAGTTCTTGTCGGCGAGAGCGAAAAAGAGATCGTCGCCTGTGGTGCCCTCGAAGTCGTCGGCGTAGCGCGACAGTCCGCGCGCGATGCGTCCCGGCCCGCCGTCGTACGCCGCGGCGGCCAGGTAAAGAGACCCGAATTGCTCTTTGAGATCCTTGATGAATCGCACGGCAGCCGTGGTCGAGCGAACCGGATCGCGACGTTCGTCCACCCACCAATCCACCCGCATTCCCATGTCGCGCGCGGTCGTCGTCATGAACTGCCACATGCCGACCGCTGCCGCCTTCGAGTACGCGTTCGGATCCCAGCCGCTCTCGACGAGCCCGAGATAGTACATGTCCTCCGGCAGGCCGCCCGCGCGCATCTTGGTCCGAATCATCGACTCGTAGCGCGTGCCTCGCTCGAGCTGCACCTGGATGTGGTCCTTCGCCGAGCCTGAGAACAACCGCACGTACCGGCCGACTCGCGTCCTCGCCTCGTACGCGTGCACCTCGATGTCCCACGCCGGTTCGACCGCCGAATCGACGGCGGCCACCGGGTGCACGGCGGAATCACCGAACAGGCCCGTCACGCTGCGATCGACGTCGGTCTTCGTCACTGGCACCGTGTCGGCCATTCGAATCGAATCGCCGGCCGCCCGGGCTTTTGGCGTCGAGTCACGCGACGCTCCGCCCGCGAGCTTCGCCACGTCACCCGTAGAGACCGTCGTCGTGGGTCGCGTTGCGGCCGCGGGGCTAGGCCGGGGCGATCCCACCGCGTTGCCCGCGCGAGAACCCGCGCAGGCGGCCGCCGCGGCCATCGCTCCACCGAGAAGCACCACGTTTCGCAAGCGCATCAGGCCGATTCACTCCGTTCGTCGTGAGACATCAACTCGCCGCTCGAAACACAATCGCCGCTCGAGGCGGCGATGGAGTTTTCGGGGGGGGGGGCTGACAGGCCAACATACTACAACGCGGACCGGATACCAGCCCGCTGGGACCAACGACTTATTGCGCCGCGATGAAGTTTCCGAGGACGCGGTTAGTTGCATTCAGAACAGCCAGAGCCGCGCCGCGGCGCGTGTCCGCGTCCACCAGATAGCAACCGACGAGACGCGTCAGCTTGCCATCCTGACGCATCGAGATCGATACGATGATGAGGTTTTCGTCGAAGGCTCGCATCTGTTTGATGCCGAGCAGCTCGAAATGCAGCGCGCCCTTGCCGAATGACATCAGGGCGTTGAGCGCGGCCTCGGCCGCGACTCGGAAATCACCAAGCGGGCTCGATTGACCCAGGGCTCGACCGACGAACATCTCGCCGTCCCACTCCAGCGAGACCTCGGAATTGCATTGGCCGGACGGGGTGCGCGTGAAGCTGAAATGCGCAAAACGCAGCCGTTCGCGACGCAGGCCGAGGGAGAAGATCGAGCTGTCTTGTTCGGGGCGCTCTTGATCCTGATCCATGCGATTGCAACAGGGTAGGCTACGCGAAAGCTTGACCAGGGAGCACCCTCGCCCCTCTGTTAAAACGAGTGATTTCGGCACCCGGCAACACGGGTGTTGTAACTCCAATCACGAACCGCGATACACGTCGTGATACAATTTTCAGTATCGGCACGATTGGCCGTCTCGCTCACTGTTTTCGGCCTCGCGCCCTCCGCATTTGCGCAGTCGAAAACGCTCTCGGCCGACATCGACCGGCGTATTGCTCAGGTCCCCGGAGCGACCGTCGCGGTCGCCTTTCACGACTTGGCGACCGGCGACAACCTCTATCTCCGTGCGGACGAAAGCTTTCACGCCGCCAGCACCATGAAGGTGCCCGTGATGATCGAGCTGTTCCGGCAGGTGGACGCGGGCACTCTCAAGCTCGACCAGGGCGTTCCGCTGGTGAATCATTTTGTATCGATCGCCGACGGCTCGCCCTATTCGCTGAACGCGTCCGACGATTCCGACAGCCTGGCTTACAGTCTTGTAGGGACCCGCGTCCCGCTCCGCGACCTGATCGACCACATGATCACGCGGTCGAGCAACCTCGCGACGAACGCGCTCATCGAGCTGGCCGGCGCCAAGAACGCGAACACCACGGCGCACCGACTCGGCGCGGCGAACATCAAGGTTCTCCGCGGCGTCGAGGATACGCCGGCGTTCCGCGCCGGAATGAACAACACGACCACGGCTCGCGACCTCGCGGTTCTGCTCGAGGCGATCGAGACCGGGCGCGCCGCCTCGCGCGCGAGCTGCGACGCGATGCGGGACATCCTCTCTCGCCAGGAATTCAACGAGGAGATTCCCGCCGGGCTTCCACCCGGTACGAAAGTGGCCCACAAGACCGGCTGGATCACCGGCGTGCTGCACGACGCGGCGGTCATCTACCCGCCGAATCGCAAACCGTACGTGCTGGTCGTTCTCACGCGGGACATTCCCGACGAGAAAGTCGCGCGGGCCTTGATCGCCGATATCTCTCGCCTCGTCTGGACGCACGCCGTGTCCGACGCGTCTCCCTCCCGGAATGGGACACTGCCATGATCGTCGCCCTGGGCTGCGACCACGCCGGATACGCCCTCAAGCAGGGTGTCGCGGACGCGATTCGAGACGCCGGACACGAGGTGCTCGATTGCGGCGCGTTTCAGCTGACGCCCGGCGACGATTACCCCGACTTCGCCGCCGCCGTCGCGCGCGCGATCCTCTCGGGAAAGGCCGAGCGTGGCGTGATCGTCTGCGGCAGCGGCGTGGGTGCGGCGGTCGCCGCCAACAAGTTCGCCGGAATTCGCTCCGCCCTCTGCCACGACACCTTCTCCGCGCACCAGGGCGTGGAAGACGACTCGATGAACGTCCTCGCCCTCGGCGCTCGCGTCATCGGCCCGTCGCTCGCCGCCGAGCTCGTGGGCGCGTTCCTGCGCGCCGAGTTCTCCGGCGCCGAGCGCCACCGCCGGCGACTCCAGAAGATTGCGGACATCGAGAAGGAATCGATGTCGCGCTGAGGCGCGTCGGCCGAGATCATCGCCTGCGGGATTGTTGTTTGTTTCTCGGCATCTGCGTTGAAATTTTCTAGCCCACCGGTACTGGCTGGATCGCGAAACCGAACCTCACCCTGCGGAGCGTTCCCCTCCGGCGCGGTACACGATCACGTCCACCCTCTCGAGCGTGATCAATCCGCCGCCGATCATCGCGTCGAGCTCGGGGAGCACGGCGTCGATTTTTTCCGCCGAGTCCACGCACTCGATGACGATCGGCAAGTCGCCGGACAGCTCGAGGAATTTCACGGTGTGCACGTGCGCCGTCGCGCCGAACGACATGATTCCGCGAAAGACCGTCGCGCCGGCGAGCCGCCGGTCGCGCAGTAGACGAACGATCCGCTCGTACGTCGGGTTACCCTCGAACTTTTCCCGCTCGCCGACGTGGATGCGCATGAGCACGCGCTGACCTTTGAGCCCGTGCATTGGAGCGTTCTCGTTGGCGGTCATGTGTCGATTCCTCCCGAGAGGCCGGCCCGGCCGATCGAGATCACTCGTCCCGCGACGCTCATTCCGATCGCGCAGCCGAGCAGCGCGAGAACGACGCTGGATGCGACGTAGAATCCGGCGGTCCCGTATTCGCCGTCCTCGAACAGGCGGAACGTCTCGTAGCTGAACGTCGAGAACGTCGTGTAGCCGCCGCAGAATCCCGTCGTGAGAAAGAACCGCATCTCCGGACCCAACGCCGTGGTCTCGAGTCCGAGCCGCATCAAGAATCCGAGCAGAAGCGAGCCGCTGATATTCACGGCGAACGTTCCGACGGGGAACGGCGTCGCGACTCGCCCCTGGATGAACGCGCCGACGAGATATCGCACGACGCTGCCTAACGCGCCGCCGACCGCGACGGCGGCGATGAGTCGCCAATCGATCCTCATGAGGAGGCTCCTACGGACAACGGGTCAGTAGGAGCTATCAGCCGAGCTGCGGCGGTTAAGGGCGAGCTCCATCGCCGCCGCGAAGGCTAGGCGATTCGCGCGGCGCTTGTCAACGCTTCGGGTGACCGTCCAGTCGCTGATCGGCGGCGGCTTTCGTGATGTCCATGGCCGTCACGATTCCGACCAGCGACTCGCCCTCGGTGACCAGCACGCGATGCACCTTCCGCTTCTTCATCATCTCCGCGGCCGTCGACACCTCGGCGTCGGGCGGCAGCGTGGCGAGCGGCGCGCGCGTCATCACCTCGCTCACGTCGTGTTCTTCGAGGAAATTCCACTCCGGCGTGTCGACCGTCGCGGCACGTTCTGCGGCGTCGACGCCGGCGTCGTCCCACAGCTCGGCGAAGTACGCCGCCGCGGGCTCCGCCTCGTCTTCCGCGTCGCGTTCGACCGAATTCTCTTCGTCGTACGCGTTCGAGGCGTCCGCCAGTTCACGCTCGGTCGGGACGCCCGGCAATGCGCTGGCGAATGTCATGAGGTCGCCCCCGGTGACGACGCCGGCCAACTTGCCGCCGCTCACCACTGGTGCGCCGCTCACGTGCTGTTTGCCAAAGAGCTCCATCGCCTCGCGAATCGACATCTCGGGGCTGACGGTCACCACATTCGTGGTCATGATATCTCTCAGTCGCAACATCACCCCTCCTGATGCTCGGCTCGGTTTCGACGGTCTCGGTGGCTATGGCGAGCGCACCGCGCGTGCCGCGTGACGCAACGCGTTGATTCGAGGGTCTAAGGTGCATTCATTGTGCCGAATGGCGGACTCGGCATTCACGTTGATCAACTTCGTCCGAATGGGAATGAAAGCACTCGTCGCCGCCGTGTTGCTGATGACGGCAATCTCCTGTGAGAGGGGCAATCGCGGAGGAAACAACGCGTTCAGCGTCACGGCCACGTTCCCGCACGATCCGACCGCGTACACGCAGGGTCTTTTCTGGGCAGACAGCGTGCTGTTCGAGAGCACGGGCCTGTACGGTCATTCGGACGTGCGCCGCGTCGATTTGCGCACCGGTCGCGTGCTCGCGTCGCGCCCGCTTGCCGCGAACCGATTCGGCGAAGGACTCGCGCTGCTTCATGGGCGCCTCTACCAGCTCACGTGGGAATCGGGTGTCGCGTACACCTACGATCCAGCCACACTCGCTCCCGGCGACTCCTTCCACTACGAGGGTCAGGGCTGGGGGCTCACGACCGACGGCAGGTCGCTCATCATGAGCGACGGGTCGGACTCGCTGCGGGTCATCTCGCCGGAGACGTTCAAGACCGAGCGGGTCGTTCACGTCAAGTACAGGGGCGAGCCGCTCAAGCAGCTGAACGAGTTGGAGTACGATCGCGGTGACGTGTTGGCGAACGTCTATCAGACCGACTGGGTCCTACGAATCGACCCGAACACGGGCAATGTTCGAGAGTTGCTCGACTTCGCCGACCTCTATCGCGACCGGTCGCCGAAGGCCGAGGTCATGAACGGCATCGCGCTCGCGCCGGATGGAACGCACCTGCTCCTGACGGGCAAGTTCTGGCCGACGCTTTTCGAGGTCCGGCTCGACTCAGCGCGTTCGGCCGCACGCCCGTAGTCTGGTCGGCGGCCCTCCGTGGGCTCGCCAAACTCCACGCATCGGTGCCACCTTCGTCGGCACCGTCCACATCGTCTGGAGAACGATCCATGCGCGCCCCGGTCCCCTCCTTGCCGCTTCCGAGTCTTCGCGCCGCCTCACTCGCGGTCGTGCTCTCGACCGCCCCCTTCTTCGTCGCATACAGCCAGTCGGGGAATGAATCGACGGCGGGCGCGACGAGCCGAGCGTCGGCCAAAAAACCGGAGCCGAAGGTCCTGCGGCTCGAGGATTTCGCGCAGTGGAATCGAATCACGTCGCCCGCGCTCTCTCCCGACGGCAAGTGGATGACGTTCACCTATTCGCCGAACGAGGGAGGACAGACGATCCTCCACGTGAAGGAGCTCGACGGCGCGAAGGACTACACGGCGTCCGTGGGCAGCGCCGCAGGTGGTGGACGGGCCGGCGGCGCCCCCGGCGGTCGCGGCGGCGGTGGAGGCGGCGGCGCTCCGTCGTTCAGTAGCGACTCGCGGTGGGCGGCCTACATGATCACGCCCGAAGTGCGTGCCAGCCGAGCTGGCGGCGGCGCGGGCCGCGGACGCGGCGGACAGCAGGCGTCAACAGCCGGCGCGCCGGAAGGACCCACAGTCGCGCACCTCGAGCTGTTGAATCTCGCGAGCGGCGAAAAAATCGCGATCCCGAACGCCGCCTCGTGGAAATTCTCGAACGATGCGCATTGGCTCGCGGTCAAGCTCAACCGTGCTCCCGTTCTGGTGGGCGCCACCGCGCTCGTGTCAATCGGCGCGGACCTCATCGTGCGCGACATGACGTCGGGCGTGGTGCGAAACATCGGCAACGTGAACCAGTTCGAGTTCGACGACGCCGGCCGCCTCCTCGCGTACACGCTCGACGTGCCCGAGAAACTCGGCAACGGCATCTACCTCCTCGACCCCGCCAGCGGTGAATCGCGCGCGCTCAACACCGCGCAAGCCGACTACGACCAGCTCACCTGGAGCCCGAGCGGCAACAACCTCACCGTGCTGCGCGGAGACAAGCCGCGCGGCATGAAACAGAGGGAGAACGTTCTCCTCGCCTGGCAGGGCGTCTCCACGGCCGAGTCGAAGGCGATCACCTACGACCCGGCCAAGGACGCGTCGTTCCCGAAGGGCATGGTCCTCAGCGAATTCAGCGCGCCGCGATGGAGCAAGGATGGGTCGCGCGTTTTCGTCGGCGTGAAGGAACAGGAAGCCGAAGTGGCCGCCGCCGATTCGAACAAGGCGAACGTGGACATCTGGCACTGGAAGGACCAGACGCCGCAGTCGGTGCAGATCGTCCAGCTTCAACAACTGCGTCGGGCCACGCTCCCGGCGGTCGTGCTTCTCTCGAGCAACAAGCTCGTGAAGCTGGGCGACGACAACACGCGGAACGTCACGCCGGCCGCGAACTCCAACGTCGCCATCGCGCGCAACGACTCGGCGTACCGCGGTGAGGTCGCGTGGGGTGGCAGCCGCGCCGACGTCTACAAGGTGGACGTCGCCACGGGCGCACGGACGTTGATCGACAAGTCGCTGTCGCGCGAGTATGGGAGTTCGCCCGACTCGAAGTGGTATCTCTACCTCAAGAACAAGCAGCTACGCGCGTTCAACCTGGCCGACGGTTCGTCGGTGACGCTCGATGCCTCGCAGGTCGCGAACAAGTCGTTCGTGAACGAGGACGACGATCATGCGTACGAGAAGCCGATCTGGGGGCTCGGCGGCTGGGCGAAGGACGGCAAGTCCGTGTTGCTGTACGACAAGTACGACGTGTGGAGCGCGCCGCTCGACGGCAGCAAAGCGACGAACATCACACAGGGCGTGGGCAAGGCGCAGGGGATTCAGTTCCGCGTCGTGCGGTTCGGAGCGGGCGGCGGCCGCGGCGGCGGCGGTGGACGGGGCGGCGCTGGTGCCGCGGCCGACAGCGACGGCGTCGACCTCTCGCAACCGGTCACGCTGAGCGCGTACGGCGACCGCACCAAGAAGTTCGGCTACTGGCAGGTGACGCCTGGGCAAGCTCCCAAGCCGCTCATCTGGGAGGACAAGAACGTCGGCGGCGCGATCAAGGCGTCCAACGCCGACCGCGTCGTGTTCACCGAGCAGGATTTCAACGAGTTCCCCGACTATTGGATGACGAACACCGCGTTCGCGTCGCCGAAGAAGGTCACCGACGCGAATCCGTTCCTCTCGGAATTCGCGTGGGCGAGCAAGAAGGTGCTGATCGACTACAAGGATCGCCTCGGCCACCAGCTGCAGGGTACGCTCACACTGCCCGCCGGCTACGAGCCGGGCAAGAAGTATCCGATGCTCGTCGAGTTCTACGAGATCATGTCGAACACGCATCACAACTTCCCGACGCCCGGCTACGCCGACAGCCCGCAGATCTCGATCTACGCGAGCAGCGGCTACGCGGTCTTCCAACCGGACGTCGTCTACGAGATTGGAAAACCCGGCACGTCGGCGGTGGACTGCGTGACGAGCGGTGTGAAGAAGGTGATCGAGCTCGGCTACGCCGATCCGAAACACATCGGGCTCCACGGCCACAGTTGGGGCGGATACCAATCGTCGTTCATCGTGACCCAGACGGACCTCTTCGCCGCCGTAGTCACCGGCGCGCCGCCGACCAACCTCACCAGCTTCTATAGTGAGCTGTACAAGAGCACCGGCACCGTACAGCAAGGCATCACGACGGTCGGCCAGGTGCGCATGGGCGAGGGCGTCGATCCGTACACGAACACGAAGATGTTCGAGGAGCAGTCGCCCATCTTCCACGTGAAGAACATCAAGACGCCGTTCATGATTCTGCAGGGCGGCGACGACGGTGCCGTCGACTACGTGGAGGGTTTGCAGTTCTTCAACGCCGCGCGCACCGCGGGAAAGCAGGTCATCTTCCTGACCTACCCGGGCCAGCCGCACAACCTCACCGATCGCGACGACCAAAAGGACTTCGCGATTCGCATGAAGCAGTTCTTCGATCACTACCTGATGGGCCAGCCGATGCCGCAGTGGATGGCCGACGGCCTGCCGCAGGTGAAGAAAGGCAGCCCGATTCGATAGAGACGTTTCGCCGAAAGCCGTTTCGCCGGGGCGCCCGCCGAGGCGCCCCGGCGTTTTTTTCGGCAAGCGGCCTCGGCCGCGCAGCCCGCGAGCCGAGCGCGGACCTTCCAAAATCCACCTGTGAATGTTCTCTTGAGTGTTGTTGGACACCACTCAACCAAGAGGATTGCATGCGCCTGTCTCGTTGGATCGCGGTCACGGTGTTCCCGGTCGTTGCGGTCGTCACGGCGGCTCGTTCCGGCCGCACGTCGCACGACCCCGCGGGCGACCACGTTCGGCGCCACCTCGACAGCGTGCTCGTCGAGCTGCGAACGAATCACCTCGCCGGCGCCGGCGACGCACGGCTCGCTCGGCGAGCGCGCCTGATCGAAGAGTTGGCGGACTACCGCAACCGCGGCGCGTATCCGCACAACTACGATTTCCCCGGTCGGCTCGTGCCGTACTTCAAGGATCGCGAGACCGGAGCGCTGTGCGCGGTCGGTGATCTGCTCGCCTTCACCGGGCGACAAGACATCGTCGATCGTGTCGTGCGTCTCGACAACAACGTCCGAGTCGCCGAGCTGGCGAGCGACACGGCTTTCCGCGCGTGGCTCGACGACAACGGATTGACGCTCGCCGAAGCGGCGCGCATTCAGGTCGTGTACGCCCAGTCGGTGAGCCCGGCGCAGATGGCGGGAACGTTCGCCGTCGGCTTGGGGGCGTCGCTCGGCTCGTTCACGTCGCTGTCCACGACACTGGCCAACGCGACGGCGAACCGGAACGGGCAAAGCAAAAAGACCACGATCTGGGGGCTGGCCTCGAGCGGCGTCACCCTCGCGGCCGGCGTCGCGTTGCTGCACAGCACCGATTTCCCGCGCCGCTTTGGAACGATGGCCACGACCATCGGCGCCACGGGGCTCGCCGTGTCGGGGCTCGCGCTGCACAACCACAATCGACTCGAGCGTGAAACCACGACTCGGAACACGATTGTGGCACTGGCTCCTACGCTGGACCTGGGCGCAGGAAACCAGGCGCCTCGCTTGGGAGGCGAGGTTTCCATTCGCTTCTGAGAAGCTGATCCATTCGGCCGCGCGTGCCGGCGGGCGCAGTATCCCGCCGCGCGCGCGGTCAGGACCGGGCGATCACGGCGCGACGTTCGTCGCGGTCAACGACTCGCCCGCTGTGCCGCGACGTAGTCGCGTAGCACGCCCGCTTCCGTCTCGACCTGTTGGAGCCTGGCTTTCACCAGGTCGCCGAGCGAGATCACGCCGCGCACGGTGCCCCCCGAGGTGACCAACAGATGGCGCTGCCGCTCGAGCGTTATGCGCAGCATCGCCTCTTCGATCGTGTCCTCTTCGTCGCACGTCGGCGCGGTGTGCATCACGTCGCGGACGCGCAGACGATCGAACGAGTAGAAGCGTTCGTGCGTGGCTCGCACGACGTCCCGCTCGTCGACGATTCCCACCAGTGTGCCGCTCGCGTCCACGACCGGCAGCGCGCCGATGTGGTGGGTCACGAGCAGCCGAACCGCCGCGCCGAGATGCGCATCCGGTCCGACGGTGATCAAGTTGACAGGCTTTCGCTCGAGCAAGTCGTGCACGTGCATCGTATCCTCCCCTTCGACGAAATGGGTCCCTATTTCCAACATACCCGCCAATTCACGAAATGGATTGGGGGCCGCTACCAGCGGGCCTCATCCACTGGCCCGCATTTCGCCTTACGGCTGTGTGTGATGAGTTGCAATGAGATCAAGAGACGGGCGCGGTGGACGAGCTCGAGCGTAGCGACGATCGCCGTCCTCGCCGTGGCAGTAGCATGCGGACGCGACGGCGATGGCGCCTCCCAGCAAGGAGAGGTCAGCAAAGGCTGGTCGCCGGCGCAGACCGTCAGCATCGCGGGCGTCTCAGCGGACGATATTCGTCAAGCGATTCAGCGCCGGCTGCACGGCACGCGCCCGACCGAAATCGCCGCTGACCGCTGGCTCCACGTTCAACGCCTGTACAACTCGTACAACGGCGCCCCGTTGTGGATGGAAGCCGAAGGTCCGAACAAGCCGCGCACGAACGCGCTTTTGCGCGCGATCGTGAACGCGAACGACGACGCGCTGCGGCTCGACGCTTATCCGCTTCCGGAGCTCGTACAGGCGATGGGCGCTGTGCGAGACGCGAAGACACCGACGGCCGATCAGCTCGCCGACGCGGACGTTCTGCTCACGGCGACGTACGTCGCGCTCGCCGAAGACTTGCTCGGCGGCCAGACGGACCCGAAGCAGCTTTCGCAGAACTGGCACATCGACGGCAGCGGACGCGCCGAGCGCGTCGACAGCGCGGTTGCGCGAAGCCTGCGCACGGCGAAGCTCGACGAAGGCATCGCGCGCATGCGCCCGCAGTACGACGACTACGCGGCGCTGCAGCAGTCGCTGGATCGATTCCGCGGCATCGTGACGAAGGGCGGCTGGCCGACGGTGCCGAGCGGGAAGCTCTTGAAGCGAGGCGAGCACGACTCGGCGGCGAGGCTCGGCGCACTCCGCGCCCGTCTCGCGGCGGAAGGATTCGGACCCGACAGCTCCGACTCGACCACGCGCGCCGCCGCGACCGTGTACGATCGCGCGCTCGCCGGCGCCGTCGCCGACTTTCAGGCGCACCACGGCATCGTCGTCGACAGCATCCTCGGCGATTCGACCGTTCAGTCGCTCAACGTGACCGCGCAGTACCGACTCGCTCAGATCGCGGCCAATCTCGAACGGCTGCGGTGGCTGCCGCGCGATCCGGGACAGCGCTACATCATCGTGAACGTCCCGGCGTTCCGCCTACAGGCGTACGACAGCGGCCAGAAGGTGCTCGAGATGAAGGTCATCGTCGGCGAGGAGTACGAGGGAAAGCAGACGCCGGTGTTCGCGGACACGATGCAGACGGTGGTCTTTCGTCCATACTGGCAGATCACGCCGAACATCCAGAAAAACGAGATCGAGCCGAAGATCGCCGCCGACCCCGGCTACCTCGAGCGGAACGACATGGAGTACTACAAGGACGGCGGCGAGACGCGCATTCGGCAGCGCCCGGGGGACAAGAATTCTCTCGGCCTCGTGAAATTCCTCTTCCCCAATGACTTCAACATCTATTTGCACGGGACGCCGGAAGGCCAGCTCTTCGACAAGGACGTGCGCGCGTTCAGCCACGGCTGCATCCGTCTCGAGAAACCCGAGGATCTGGCGAGCTGGGTGCTCGGCTGGCCGCTCGACCGAGTGACGGAATACGAACACGGCGACAACAACCGCTCGGTGCGCGTTCCGTCGAGGCTGCCCGTCTACATCACGTACCTGACGACCTACATGCGCGACGGCGACCTCTATTTCGGCAACGATCTCTACGGACGCGATGATAAACTTGTGCAGCAAATCGCATCTGGATCGCTTGCGAGCCCGGAAGCTGCTCAGAACATCGACAAGTTGAGAAAACTCGTGAACGAATGACCTTCCCGTGGTTCTGGCTGCTGGTAGTTGGATGGATGACCCTTTCGCCGGGCGTCCACGCCCGAGCCGTGACGCCGGTCCACGCCGATTCGATTCGCGTCCCAATCCTCGTCTATCACTCGATCGCCAAACATCGCGCCGGCCAGGACGGCGAACAGCGCGAGCTCGACGTAGACACCACCGTTTTCAGAACGCAGATGAGCTACCTGGCCAACCACGGCTATCAGGTCATCTCGTTCCCGTCGTTGGTGGACGCGCTCCAGCACGGCACCGCCGTTCCGCCGCGGTCGGTCGTGATCACGTTCGACGACGGCTGGGAGACGCAGTACTCCATCGCGCTTCCTGTTTTGCGGCAGCTCCATTTCACGGCGACGTTCTTCATTTTCTCGCAGCCGATCGGCGTCGATCGGGGCTACATGACGTGGCCGCAGATCATGGAGCTGCAGGCGGCGGGCATGACCATCGCCGCCCACTCACGCACCCATCCCAAGCTGACGCTGCCGACCGTATCGCTGGCGAGCGAGGTCGCGGGGAGCCGCGCCGACATTCAGCGCGAGATCGGGGTCGCCCCGGACATTTTCGCGTATCCGTACGGCATCTGGGATGACCGCGTCGCCGCCGCGGTCCGCTCGGCGGGGTTCCAAGCGGCGCGCGCGCTGTCCGGCGGAGAATGGAATTCGTCTTCGAGCCTCTTCGCGCTGCACAGCGTGTTGGCGACGGACAACATGCAACTGTTCGAGCGAGCGCTCGGTCCGTAGGGATCTTGCGGAGCCCAGAGCCGGCTTCAACCTTCTAGCGTCGAGCACAGTGTGTAGGCCTGCTCTTGCCCCGGAGCTCACGATGACTGCCGCCGCGACCACGTCGCCCCGCGTATACAACCCGATCTCCGGCTCGAGCTGTGTTCCGCCGACCTACGCCGGCGATCTCGACGTCCTGCCGGGGTGTCTCGCCGCGGTGATCGAGGATGCCAAGTCGATCGTCGCCGGCCTCTCGGACGCGCAGTTCAATTGGAAGCCGTCACCGGGCCAATGGTCCGTCGCGCAATGCCTCAAGCATCTCGTGCTCACCGGAACGATCGCGGCGAACGGACAGGAGGCGGCCATCGCGCAACTGCACGAGCGCGGACGACGCTCCGACGGCCCGTACGTCTATCGCGGCATCGCCGGCAAGATGGGCACGATGATCAGCAAAGGCGTCGAGCCGCCCGTGCAGAAGAAGTACAAGACCGGCAAGAAGGTCGTGCCGACCGAGCGTCACGATCGCGACGCGCTGCTCGCCGAGTTCATTGCCGTGCACGAGCGACTCGCGCGGGCGCTCGTCGCGGCGAAGGGACTCGACCTCGCGGCCGCGAGAGTTCCCCTTCCCATTCCGATGTTCTCGATGCGGCTCGGCCAGAGCCTGGCGTTCGAGATCGCTCATGCGCGGCGGCACCTGTGGCAGGCGCGTCAAGTCAAAGCGTCACCGGGGTTCTAGGCTGCGTTGGGAGGAGAAAGCCCATTCCGTATTCGTAGCGGACTCGACAACTTGAGGGTGTTGCTCCCGCCTACCCCTCCCGAGAGTCCCCATGATTCGGAAGATCCTCCTCGTGCTCGGCAGTGTGCTGCTCGTTGTTGTCGTCGGCGGTGCATTGTACGTCGGCTCGAGACAGCATCTCACGTTCGACGCGCCGTACCCGAAAGTCGTCGCGTCCAAGGACTCGGCGGTCATCGACCGCGGCCGCTACATCGTGCGAGTCGCCGCAGGGTGCGCGGCGTGTCACGGCGACCCGGCGCAGCGAGCGGCGTACAAGAGCGGTGCCGACACACCGTTGATCGGCGGGTTCGTGTTCGACATCCCGCCCGGCAAGTTCTATCCGCGCAATCTCACGCCTGACGCGGAGACCGGGTTGGGCGGCGTCGGCGACAGCGCGATCGCCCGAGCGCTGCGATACGGCGTCGGCCACGACGGCCGAGCGCTGTTGCCGTTCATGGAGATGCAGGGACTGTCGGACGACGATCTCGTCGCGGTGGTGTCGTATCTGCGGACGCAGGCGCCGGTGCACAACGTCGTCCCGCCGCACTACTTCAACGTGATGGGCAAGGTCGTGAAGGCGACCGCGATGTCGCGTCCGGTGGGCCCGTCGTCGACGCCGCCCGCGGTCGCTCCGCGCGGCGCTTCAGTTGAAACGGGAAAATATCTCGTCGAATCGGTTGCCCTCTGCTGGGCGTGTCACACGGAGCGCAGCCGGGTGACCGGCGCACTCACCGGACCCAAGTTCGGCGGAACGAAGGGCTTTCAGGAAGCCGACGATCCGACTCATTCGTGGTCGCCGCCCAACATCACGAGCGACAAAGAGACCGGCCGGCTCGGCCTCTGGACCGAAGACCAGTTCGTGGCGCGCTTTCGGCAGGGCCGGGTCATTCCTGGATCGCCGATGCCCTGGCAGGCGTTCGCGAAACTCAGCGAAGACGACCTGCGGTCGATTTATCGTTATCTAAAAAGCGTGCCGGCGGTGAAGCGTGACAACGGCCCGGTCATGGTGACCGAGGGGAAAAAAAGCTGACGATCGCCGTCGGCGGTTCGGCTTGCGCCTCACCGGCGAAACGCTATGTTCGTTTGACCGGCCGCCATGCGATGTCGCACGGAGCCACCTGATCGCCCGTCTCACCCAGGGAATCACGTGTCATCCGCCCTGATCCGCCGCGCGCGCCACGCCGCGGGCCTGCTCGCCCTGATCGCCGGAGTCGCCCACCGCGGTGACGCCGAGACACTCAGCTGGATCGACTACTGCACGACCGGCTCGTTCAAGGCGTGCATGAACATCAGCGTCTCGTTCGTCACCGTCACGCCCTTCGGAACGCCGATCACCCAGGCGACCATCACGCTCCAAAATCTCGAGGGTACGCTCGGCTTGGGCGCGTGGGGCCTCGAGAGCGTCGCGCTCGCGAATTTGGCCGCCGACGGCAGCCCGATCAACGCGCATGCTTTCGTCGCACCCACCCCGACATTCCTGGGCACCGCGCAAGATCACGGCGTTCCGACCGGGATACTGGCCGGTTCCTGGCTCTGGTTCACGTCGTCGACCGGCACCGCCAGCTTCGACCGCGAGAATCAATTCGGCGACGGCGCGTATCCCATCGCCGGCTGTTCGCCGCTCGCCGCGAATCCTTCGTATCCGGGATACTTCTCGACCTGCGGCGACGGCGCGATCCAGTATTCGTTCCTCATGCCGCTGGTGAGCTTCACCAACAACACGACGGTGAGCATCACCGGCTTCGCTGATCAGGCAGGGTCGTTCTCGTGCACGTTCGGCGTGGACTGCGTGCAAGTCACGCCCGAGCCGACGACGTTCGCGCTCGTGGGCGGAGGACTGCTCGTGATTGGCGGATTCGAGCGGCGTCGCCGGCGTCGACGATCACTCGCCTAGATGGCACCGGTCAAACCAAACGCGAAAAAGATCAAGGCGTTTCGCGACGCCGAGGCATTCGAGACGTGGCTCCGCGCGAACCATGCTCGCGAGACCGAGATCTGGATCAAGATCCACAAAAAGGATTCCGGACTTCCCACGGTGACGCACGCGCAGGCGCTCGACGTCGCGCTGTGCTGGGGCTGGATCGACGCGATCCGAAAGCCGCTCAATGAAAAATCGTTTCTACAACGCTTTACGCCGCGGCGGCCGAAGAGCATCTGGAGCCAGGTGAACCGCGACCACATCGCACGGCTCACCGCGGCCGGGCGAATGACGCCGCACGGGCAGAAGCAGGTGGACGCCGCAAAGGCCGATGGGCGATGGGACGCCGCTTACGCGCCGATGCGGAGCGCGAACGCCGACAATCTGCCCGCGGATCTTCGAGCGGCGATCGACGCGAACCCGCGCGCGCTGAAGACGCTGAAGACGCTCGGCCGCATGAATCTTTTCGCGCTCGCGTTCCGCACGAACAACATGAAGACGCCGGCGGGACGCGCGAAGAAGATCGCCGATTTGGTGTCGATGCTCGCGCGCGGCGAAACGATCGTGCCCGAGAGGCGGCCAGCCAAAGCAAAGTGAAGTCGACGCTCGACGATCCGGACCTCACGGATTGTTGAGCGTCAGCAGCGCGAAGTCGCTCGAGAGCTGCGCACCGCTCGACGTGACCACTTTGGCCCTGAGCGAGCACGGGCCGTTCTTGAACGCCGTGGTGCTGAAGCTGAGGGTCAGTGGGGCCGACGAAGCCTCTCTCGAGCTCGGAGCCCTGTCGCTCGAGCCAAAGGTCTGTTTGGCGACAACCGTATCGGTACCCGAATTGGGAGGACGCACGCAGTTCATCACCAATGCGGCCTCGGAAAGCAGCTGCGACGCTGGATCGACATTGACCGTGACGTCCAACTGGCCCGACACGTTCGAAAGGGTCGCCGGAGCGGAGGTGCAGCCGCCGCTAGGGGCGCACACCGTCTGGTTGATCTGGCTGATGAGTACAGGTGCCGACGCAGGGGGCGTAACAGTCACGGGGACTGCGCCGCTGACCGTGGGGTCCGCGTGAGCAGTGGCGATGATGAACGCGTTGCCGCCGGCGACGCCAGACACGTGACCGCTGCTGTCGACCTTTGCGATCGCAGCGTTGGACGAGGTCCACTTGACCCTACGATCCGTGACGCTCTGGGCTACGTCCACCGCTGCTAGCAACGTGGCGCTTTGTCCGATGGTGAGATCCAGCGACGTAGGCGTGACAATGACGGAGCGCACGGGGCTGCCAGTCCCACCCATTGTCGCGATGCCTTTGTCGCTGCACGCAGACAGCGCGAACGCAGCGAGGCCAACCAGAACGGCGAGTGAGGAGCTTCCCAGAAGGATGCTGGGCGGCGCGGTGCATCGTGCCGGCATTGCGACCCTCGTGAAGGGCGTGCTGACGGTCGGCAGCAGCGTCGCCGACCAGGCCATAATTGCAAATTGAATTAGAATATCAGGATCAGATGCGCGCAAGTGCAACCCGGGGAGCGTCACCGGCTCGCCAGATCGTTCCTGTGTGACCTCTGATGCTTTTGGCTGGCGAATTCGATATCAGAGACGCTCCGCCAGCATCGTATCGAGCTCGCCGAGCAGCACGTCGTCCGCCGAATGCCGTACGGCGGAATTCCGCAGACGCGTGAGGACCCGCCCGCCGGCGAACATGACCTTGCAGAGTCGCCGCGATTGCGCGCGCACACGATCGACGCGCGGGCGGCGTCGCGCCACGTAGCGCTCGAGCGCGATCGCCACGTGCGACGAATCCGTTCGGCACAGCTCCTCCGCGAGCACGGCGGCGGACTCCATCGCCAGCGAGGCGCCCATCGCGTCCAACGGCAAGCTTCCATAAGCGGCATCGCCGATCAAGACGACGCGGTCGGAATGCCAATGCTCCAACTGAAGATCACTAAAATCGTCATGGTAGACGTCGCGGGCTTGCGAGAGCTCGCTGAGGATCCAAGGGACCGAGCCACCGAATCCGGCGAAATGCTCGCCGAGCCGCTCGAGCCGCGTCTCGGTCGGATCCGGCGTGTTCGCCTGGAGCCGCGCCGCCAGGATCACACACACGCGGTCGCGCATCGGGTACGTCGCCACGAGCTTTCCCGCGCCCCAATACTCGGTCACCTCGCACGGCGGGACGAATGGAGACTCAATCCAGAGCGCCCACCCCGTGAGTCCGGTGTACGCCGGTGATACCCTGCCAAACACGAGCTGCCGCATCGTCGACCGAACACCGTCGCAACCGACGACGACGTCGAACACGTCCGCCGTGTCGTCGTTGAACCGCACCGAGGCGCCACGTGGCGACATCACGATCTCGCGAACGGTCGTGCCGAACCGAATGCATCGATCGCTCAACGCCTGCTCCAGGAGCCCGATCAAATCGGCCCGCGACACGTTGACGACCGGTCCGTGTTTCGCCGAGATCTCGTCGAGTGAATACGAGTGCAGAATTTCACCGGACTCGGTCGCCACGACATAGCGCGGACACTCCACGCCGATGGCCTCGAAGCGCCGGAAGATGCCGAGGCCTTTCAGGATTCGGCTCCCGGCGGGCCACAGACCGATCGCGTACCCGGCGCCGCGACGCCGGCCGGACCGTTCAACGACGGTCGGGGAAAACCCACGCTGCTCGAGCAGCGCCGCGAGCGTGAGGCCGGCGACGCCGCCGCCCACGATCAGCACACGCAGCTCCGGACCGTAGCGCTCCGCGCGGCCAACGAGGCGTTGGTACGTGCCGTAGCCGAGCGATCGGTTGTCCAAACCGTTCATGATGTCGTTGCTCCTTTGCCGCCGCGGCGCAGCCACCGCTGGTGCGCCAGCCGGAGCCTGGCCGACAGCGGACCGTGCGCGCGCTCGTGCTCTTCGTCGAGCACGGAGCGATACGCGGACGCTAGGCACTCGCGACTGAGCATTCCCACGAGTCGCGTCGGCGCCGCGCGGTCGACGACCGGCAGGCGGCCCACGCCAGACCGGATCATCAACTGCAACGCGTCTTCCAGCTGGTCGTCGGGATACGTGATGACCGGCGACGGCGTGCCGATCTGCAGCATCGTGAGATCGCCGTCGTCTTCGTTGTCGAACGCGCGCAGCAGATCGCCGCGCGACAGAATGCCGACGAACGCGCCATCGCGATCGACGAGGGGCCATGAGTGTCGCCGGCCGTAAATCGGATCATTGAGCAACACACGGCGAATGATGTCGACGGCATATGTGTCGGCGGGAATCGACGGAACGTCACGCTCCATGACGTCTTCGACGAGAAACCGCGCGAACGGACTCACCGTGTACTCGCGCACGACGTGATACCCGCGGCGCGCCACCTTCTCGGTGAGAATCGAGCGCTTCATCAGGAGCACGGTCACGGCGTGCGCGGCGACGCAGCCGACCAGCAGGCCGGGAAGCAGCTCGATGTCGTGCGTGAGCTCCAACAGAAACGCGATCGCCGTCAGCGGGGAGCGCATCGTACCGCCCATCATCGCGGCCATGCTGATCGTGGCCCACAGCGCGGGGTCGCCGACGTGAATCCACCGCGCCTCGATGGCGCCGAGCGCACCGCCCATGATCAGCAGCGGGGCGAGCACGCCGCCCGACGTACCGGAGCCGAGCGCAACGCTCCAGATGACCGCCTTGGTGATGAGCAGGGCGAGCACGAACGCACCCACCAACTGACCGCCGAGCAAATCGCGAATCGTATCGTAGCCGACGCCGAGCGCCCGCGGCTCGATCATGCCGCCAAGCCCGATCACGGCTCCGCCGATCACGGGCCACCACATGTAGTGCATCGGCAGCTTCACGAAAACGTCTTCAGCGCCATAGACGAGCGCCGTCAGCGCGGCGGATCCAAGGCCGGCGACGATCCCGACCGCGAACGCCACGCCAAGATCGGATGCCGTCATGGCGCTGTGCGTCGCGATGGGAAAGATCGGCCCAGCACCGAGGAGCGGCGCTCGAAGCACGTAGGCGATGACAGCCGCCGCGGCCACGGGAATGAAGCTGCGGGGCTTCCACTCGAAGAGGAGCAGCTCCACCGCAATGAGCACCGCCGCGACGGGCGTCGAGAAGATGGCGGACATCCCCGCCGCGGCGCCGGCCACGAGCAGCGTCTTTCGCTCGGCGGCGGACAGATGAAACGCCTGCGCGAACAGCGAGCCGAGCGCGCCGCCGGTCATGATGATCGGGCCTTCGGCGCCGAAGGGCCCGCCGGTTCCGATCGAGATTGCCGACGACAGCGGCTTGAGGATCGCGACCTTCGCTTCCATCCGGCTCTGGCCGATGAGGATCGCTTCCATGGCTTCCGGAATGCCATGGCCGCGGATCTTCTCCGACCCATATCGCGCCATGAGGCCGACGATGAGTCCACCGATCATGGGGATGACCAGCGCCCACCAGCCGAGCGTGTTCGCGGCGGGCGACACCATGACCGACGAAAGCCGGTGGTAGTAGGCGAGATTCGTGATCGTGCCGATCAGCCAGACGAGCACGTACGCGACGACCGCGCCCATCGCGCCGACGACGACGGCCATCGCCGTGATCGGCAGCAGGCGCGCGTCCGTCGTGAAATCTCGGAGATCCTTCCTAGCGGGCTCTGGTCCCATGCCGCTCCCGCGCAAAGGTGACAGACAGGCCCTATTGTATGATACATGGTCGCCCATGTGTGAGCCATTCAGTCCGTCAATGGCGACCCCTGCCATCCCGCGCTACGCGAGCCCTCTCACGCGCTTGTAGTACGCGATGTACTCCTTCGGCGTCGACATCGCGATCACCTTCGCGACGGAGGTGAGCTCGAGATCATCGAGCTCCTTGAAGTGGAGACAGCACTTCCCCATGTCGAGCCGCTTCCCGGCTTTCTTGAATGCATCGGCGAGCAGCTTCTCGGAGAACGGCGGCGTGTACTTGCCGTTCGAGCTGTCGTGCGTGCCCATCAGATAGAGCGAGTTGTAGTTCTTCTTCGCGCCGAGGCCCACGTAGCAGAGCGGCTGCCCGTTGTGCGTGTCGGAGAACTCTTCGAGCGGAATCCCCCAGTTGATCACGCCCCAGTTCATGAACTCTGCGTACCCTTTGGGGAGGTGCCTGTGGACGAAGGCGCGCGCCTCGTCGATCGCCGACCTCTTTTCCGCAGTGAGCGAGGCCAAGTAGGCGGCCACGGTGGTCGGGCGAGCGGCCTTCGCCTTTGAGCGTGGTTTGCTGGCAGCTATCGACCTGTTCCTCGTGTTGGGGTGGTCCGACCGGATCGTGCCGTCGCTGCGTCCTTCTCGGCTTCATTAACACGTCGAATGAGGCCCGTCAAAATCGACACGGGCTTGGGGATCAGACGACGAGTTGTCTAGGGTGTTCGGCCGTGTGACGTTTCGTTTCTTACGATCCGGAAACGCAACGGGGTGCACATGACCAACGTCACCGCGACCGAACAGCCGCACCTGCTCCGCCGATTCGGCCTGCTCCCGGCCACGGCGCTGAACATGACGAACATGATCGGCGTAGGACCGTTCATCACGATCCCGCTGCTCATGTCCGCACTCGGCGGTCCGCAAGCGATGCTCGGCTGGATCGTCGGGTTGGTCATCGTCATATGCGACGGCATGGTGTGGAGCGAGCTCGGCGCCGCAATGCCAGGTTCCGGCGGCTCTTTTCATTACCTGCGCGTCGCGTTCGGGCCTGAGCGGATCGGCCGCTTGATGGCGTTTCTTTTCGTGTGGCAGTTCGTGCTCAGCGGTCCTTTGGAAATCGCGTCGGGCTACATCGGGTTCTCCGATTACGCGAGCTACATCTGGACGGGACTCACGCACGCCGAGTCGATCCTGCTCATCACGGTGATTGGCGTCGTCAACATCGCGCTCTTGTACCGGCGCATCCACTCGATCGCCAACATCACCATCTCGCTCTGGATCGGGACGCTCATCACGGTTGTCGCCGTGATCGCCACCGGGGCCGTGCACTTCAATCCGCGCGTCGCGTTCGACTTTCCGCCCGGCGCGTTCAACTTTTCCCTCGGGTTCTTCCTCGGCGTCGGCGCGGCGTCGCGCATCGGCATCTACGACTACCTGGGCTATTACAACATCTGCTACATCGGCGACGAAGTGCGCGACCCCGGGCGCGTGATCCCGCGGTCGATCCTGATCAGCACCGCCGCGGTGGCGGTGATCTACTTCGGCATCAACCTGTCGATAATCGGTGTCGTGCCGTGGCGCACGTTCGTGCCCGCCGCCGCTCACCAGGAATCGAACTTCATCGTGTCGATCTTCATGCAGCGAATCTATGGTTCGCGGATCGCGACGATCTTCACCCTCCTGGTGCTGTGGACCGCGTTCGGCTCCGTGTTCGCGCTCTTGCTGGGATACTCGCGCATTCCCTACGCCGCCGCAGAGAGCGGCTACTTCTTCCGGGCGTTCGGGCGGCTGCATCCGACGAAGGATTTCCCGTACGTGTCGCTCCTCGTGCTGGGCGCGCTCTCGATCCTCGCGGGGTTCTTTTCGCTCGGCACCGTCATCGACGCGCTCATCGTCACTCGCATTCTCGTGCAGTTCATGGGGCAGATCTTCGGGTTGATTCTGCTCCGGCGGCGGGCCCCGGACATGCCTCGCCCGTACCGGATCTGGCTCTACCCGCTCCCGGCGCTGATCGCGCTCCTGGGATGGATCTTCGTCTTCGTGACGACGGACGTGTGGGTGATCGCGTTCGGCGTCGGCGCGCTCGCGGCGGGGGGCGTCGTGTTTCTCTTCTGGTCGTGGAACACGAAGCGCTGGCCGTTTGGCCTCGAGGAGGCGACCGCGTGACGCCGCGACGAACAGTCATCCTCGCGTTGATGCTGGGCACGAGTGCCGCCGCCGCCCAGGATCGACGAACGTTGCACGACGGGTGGCTCGTGCAGTCATCTGACACCGTCGGCCTGGACGGGGCCAAGATCTCGTCGCGCGCGTACCAGCCGAAGAGATGGTATCGCGCAACGACGCCGTCGACGGTCGTCGGCACGCTCGTCGAAGACGGCGTCTACCACGATCCGTTCTTCGGCATGAACCTGCGGTCGCTCCCGGGAATGACGTATCCGATCGGTGCGAACTTTGTGCACACCGCGATGGCGCCGGGAAGCCCGTTCGCCGTGCCGTGGTGGTACCGCACGACGATTCGCGTGCCCACTGCCATGCGCGGCCGCCGACTCGCGCTCCAGTTCGACGGCATCAACTATCGGGCGAACATCTGGGTGAACGGTCGGCGTTTGGCCGACTCGAGCGAGGTGGCCGGCACTTACCGGCGCTATGAGCTCGACGTCACCGACGCGTTCTCCGCGACCGCCACGAACGTGGTGGCCGTCGAAGTCTTCGCGCCGACGCCGCCGGATCTGCAGACGACGTGGGTCGACTGGAATCCGTCCCCGCCCGACAAGGACATGGGCATCTGGCAGCCCGCTCGTCTCGTGTCCACCGGCGACGTGAGCGTACGCTATCCGGAAGTCGTGAGCCATGTCGACGCTTCAGCAAACCGCGCCGATCTCACGGTGGCGGGCGACGTGAAGAATCTCTCATCACGATCCGTCACGGGAATGCTGCGCGGCCGCATCGACGGCCTGGGCGTGTCATTCAAGCGGTCGATCACCATCGCGCCGCACGACAGCGCGCTCGTTCAGTTCACGCCGGACAGCTTTCCACAGCTTCGCGTCACGAACCCGCGACTCTGGTGGCCGGCGGAGCTCGGCACGCCCGACTTATACAGTCTCGATCTCGAGTTCGTCACGGGGGGACGTGTCTCCGACCGACAGCACGTGCGGTTCGGCATACGCGAAGTCACAGCCGAGATGACGCCAAAAGGCGGGCGCCTGTTCCGCATCAACGGACGTCGGATTCTCGTGCGCGGCGGCGGTTGGGCCCCGGACATGTTCTTTCGGCCGCAGCCCGAGCGGCAAGACGCCGAGCTTCGCTACGCGCTCGACATGCACCTCAACACGATCCGTCTCGAGGGCAACTACGAGGACGACGGATTCTGGCAGCGCACCGACAGCCTTGGCGTGTTGGTGATGACGGGATGGGTGTGCTGCAGCGCGTGGGAGGAGTGGCCCAAGTGGGGCCCCGAACAGTACGCGATCGCGGCGGCGTCGCTGCGCGATCAGATCCGGCGCCTGCGCGCGCACCCCAGTGCGCTCGTGTGGCTCAACGGCAGCGACAACCCACCGCCCGCGAACGTCGAGCAGACGTATCTCGACATCGAGAAGCACGAGATGTGGCCGAATCCAACGATCTCTTCGGCCAGCGCCAAGCCCACGCAGGTGACCGGCGCGAGCGGCGTGAAGATGACCGGGCCGTACGATTGGGTGCCGCCGTCGTATTGGTTGCAGGACAGCACACATGGTGGGGCGTGGGCCTACAACACCGAGACGAGTCCGGGCGCCGCCGTGCCGCCGATCGAGAGCATGCGACGCATGATCCCGGCGAGCGACATCGCGTGGCCGCTCGACAGCGTGTGGCTCTTCCATGCGGCCGGTGGACAGTTCACGCATTTGCTCGACCGATTCAACACGGCGCTCTCGACGCGCTTCGGCGCTCCGACCGGCGTCGAGGACTACACCGCGACGTCGCAGCTCATGACGTACGAGGGCGAGCGCGCGATGTTCGAGGCGTATCGCCGCAACGCGTATTCCTCGACGGGCGTGATTCAGTGGATGTTCAACAATGCGTGGCCGTCCATCTACTGGCACCTGTTCGACTGGTACCTGAGACCCGCGGGCGGGTACTTCGGCGCCAAGAAAGCGAACGAACCGGTGCACGTGTTGTTCTCGTACGACGACCGCTCCATCGCCATCGTGAACGGCACCCGCGAACCGCTAAACGGCGTGCGAGTGCGGGCGCGAGTGCTGACGCCCGACGGAACCGAACAGCTGACGCGCGATACCATCGTGAACGTGCCAGCCGATAGCACCGTGCGGACATTTACGCTCGCCGAGCCGTCCGGCGTTTCCGGCGCCTACTTTCTCGATCTGAGGCTGATCGATTCCGGCGGGCGAACGCGCAGCACGAATTTCTACTGGCTGTCGACGCGTCCCGACGTGCTGGCCGACACGTCCACGTGGTACATGACTCCCGTGAAGTCGTTCGCCGACTTCACGGCGCTTCGCGCAATGCCGGTGGCCGAGGTGAAGGCAACGGCGCGATTCGCACCTGGCGAAGGGCGCGTCACGCTCACGAACCCGTCGAAGTCCGTCGCGTTCTTCGTTCGTCTCCAAGTTACGGGACGAGATGGAGAGGAAACGCTGCCCGTGTTGTGGGACGACAACTATGTATCGCTTCTCCCGGACGAGACCCGCGTAATCACGGTCAAGTATCGCGCGCGAGACATGCATGGCGCGCCACAGGTCGTCGTCCAAGGGTGGAACGTCCCGCGGACGACGGTCCGCTGACACCCCGGGCTGACTCGCCGAGGGTTATTGTCGCATTTCCCGCTCCGGCGGCGTAATGGGCGATGAATCGATGCCGGACATGACACAGCCTCTCATCCCGATGGAGCTTGAGGCGGCGATAGTCGCCGTATACCGTGGACCGCTCGAGGCGTTTGTCAACCGTCGCGATGCGTTGGTCAAACAACTGCGCGCGGCGAAGCGACGTGAAGACGCTGATCGCGTCAAGCTGTTGCGTAAGCCGAGCCGTATGGCATGGGTGCTCGACAACATCGTTGACGACGACGGCGGATCGATTGAGCAGCTCACCGCTGCAATCCGTGACGCGCAACGGGGCACCGACCTCCGAACTGCGCTGGAGACCGTAAAGGCGGCGGTACGCGCTGTGGCCGCGGCGGGCGCGCGTGTCGCCATCCGTGCGGGACAACCGATCGACGCGAACATGATCGCCACTGCCCTGCACGCGGTGATTGGCGACGCCGGCGCGCTCGAGGCGTTGCGTGCGGGGCGACTCATCGAAGTGCCTGAGGGTGGCGGTCTCGAAATGCTCACCACCATCGGGGTGAGTGCCCCGACTACACCACGACCATCGGGGCCGCCGCCCGCCTCCGAGCGAGCGGAAGCCGCGCCGCGCGCCCCTGCGATGGAGGACGCGCAGCTCGCGGAAGCTGCGCGCGCGGAACTCCGTCGCGCCGAAATGTTGCTCGCAGATTTGCAAGAGCGCTCGGCACATGCGATGCAATCGGTTCACGACGCCCAAAAAGCGCTGGACGCCGCCGAACGCGAGTCGCTGAACGCTCAGGCCCAGGCACAGGCCCGACGCGCCGACGTCGAACGTGCCCGACAAAACGCCGAGGTAGCCGCATCGGCAATGCGAGCCGCCGAGCGAGCCGTCGCCGTTGCGCGCGCGCAGGCAATCGATAGCGGCGATGGGTAGAGTCAGTCAGCCCGACTGGTCCCAACAGAGGCGTTTTACAGACGCTAGGCGATCACATCGCCGCCGATCTTTCGGAGGGTGGCCAAGCTGGCGTCGAAGGGCGGTCCCGCCTTCACCGAGCGTACTCGAATAGACACTTCCACCGGGCGAAAACGGACAGTTTCGCGGGCCGACCGCCGGTGGTGGTCGGCCCTCCATTTTCGACCTTGGGGGCTTTCCCGCGCGAGACCCCGCCATGCATGGAGTGTCAGACCGCCTGCTACTACGACTCTGCTGGAGGAGGCGAAGGGGTCGCGCGTCGAAGCGCCCGGCGCATCGGCGGCGGCCGCTCGACGATGTACCGCCGGATCGACGCAGGCCTCTCGATCAGCCCAGCGACACGATTCAGGCGCGCTATCAGCCGCGCCCGCGCATGCCGACCAAGCTCGAGCCGTTCAAGCCGCTGATTGACGCGCGGCTCTCGGAGTATCCGCAGCTGAGCGGGGGTGCGACTGCTGGCCGAGATTCGCGCCGCCGGCTATCAGCGCGTGCGGGCACAATTCGGGCACAGCGATTTCGCCCTTTCGACGCTCGGCCAAGGGCCCTCGCCATGGGTCCGATCCACGCGCTGTCCGGAAGACCTGGCAATGAGCCGCCCCTACCTCGCCCTGGCTTGTTGCAGTCGGTCTAGAACTGCCTCCCGATAACTCCGGCTCACCACCAGCCGCAGTCCGTTCACGAGGGTAAGGCGATACTCTCCGCCGCCCAGCGGCGTGCACTCGCGGACGCGCTCCACGTTCACGATCGCCGAGCGGTGAATCCGCGCGAACGTCGCCCGCGGCAATAGTTCCTCCAACCTTCGCATCGTCATGCGGATGAGGTGCCGCTTCGACCCGGCGTGGACACGCACGTAGTTATCCTCCGCCGAGCACCAATCGATTTCGTGTGCGGGGATCACCAGAATCGTCTCGGCGGTCCTGACCACGAGTCGCTCGGGGGTAAGGACAGGTTGCGCCGACTGCAGCAACGCGTCGAGCGGGTCGTTCGCGGGTCTTCGGGTCCGTTGCCGCTCGTGCAATCGTGAAACGGCGGCGGCCAGGCGCTCACGCGTGAACGGCTTCAAGAGGTAGTCGACGGCGTAGAGATCAAACGCCTGAATCGCGAAGCGGTCGTACGCCGTGACGAACACGATGTGCGGCCGGTCGGCGGGATCCAGCGCGCGCACGACGTCGAGGCCCGCCAGCCCCGGCATGGCCACATCGAGGAACGCCGCATCGGGCCGAGTCGCGCGAATCTGCTCCAGCGCCGCGATGCCGTTGGGGCAGATGGCGACGACCCGCAATTGCGGCGTCGCGGCGAGCCGCCGAGCGAGGCCGTTCAACGCGGCCGGCTCATCGTCGGCGACGAGCACACGAAGCACGTCGTCCGCCATCAGGCCAACTGCGGGTCGAGCGGAATGCGAATCGTCACGAGCCCGCCCCGCGCGCCCGCGTTTCGCGTTTCGCACCGAATCGATCCCGCGCCGCCGTAGCGCAGCGCCAAACGCTCGCGCGTGGCCGGCAGCCCCACGCCGCCGACCGCGAACGGATCCGCGCCAAATCCGGGCCCGTCGTCTTCCACCGACAGCAGGAGCGCATCCGCTTCGCGCGCCGCGCCGATGGCGATGTGCCCCGTCTCCACGCGCGGCGCCACGGCGTGACGGACGGCGTTTTCAACGATGGGCTGCAACAGAAAGCTCGGGACGCGCTCGTCGAGCGCATCGTCAGGAACCACGAACGTCACGACCAAACGGTCGCCGAACCGCGTCTCCTCGATCGCGAGATAGGCGCGCAGCAGATCGAGCTCCGTGCGCAGCGGCACCTCGGGCACGTCGCGCAGGCTCAGCGTGGCGCGCAGCAGCTCAGCGAGCTTCACCGCCATCGACTCGGCGCCCGCCGGATCGGTGTCCGTGAGCATCGCGATGCCGTGGAGCGTGTTGAAGAGGAAGTGCGGCTGGAGCTGCATCTGCAACGCGCGCAGCTGCGCTTGCGCCAGGTCGGCCTCGAGCCGCAGGGTGTCGAGCTCGCGCCGGCGACGCGCCGCGCGCTCGTCCATCGCCATCAGCACCGCCACGAGCGAGGCGTAGACCGCGACCCCCAGCAACACGTGTCCGCCGATGAGCCGTTGGAGCGTCGCGCCGTACGACTCCGCCGGAAGCGTCGGTGGTCGCGAGAGCCACAGCGCCCACGCGGACCACGCGGACCACGCGAGTGCCGACGCGGTTGCGAGCACGACGTGCATTGTCAGCGGCCGCCACAGGGGGCGCTCGAGCGGCACGCGGCGCATCGCGACGCGCACGGCGGGCGCGATGGGGGCCCAGATCCACCACGACACGAGGAGCGCCGCCCCGAGCCGCCCGAGGTACGCGCGCGTTTCTGGCTCGATCGGCAAGAACAGCACGGTGGCCGCCCCGGCGACCAGTCCGGGAATCGTCCACCCGGCCAGCGATAGCAGCGCAGCGCGGATGCGTTTCACGCCGCGAATCTACTGCCGCGCCCGAGCCCGCGCCGAGTGTGGCGCGCCCGATCGACGAACTTTTGTGGCGAGTCGCGGCCACGTGCCGCCAACCGCGCGAAGTGCGCTCGGCTGCGCTGTACCTTCGTCGCTCATGACACACCAACGGTTGCTCGTAAACACGTCGTTCCTCTCGGTGCTGCTCCTGACGCTGCACTTCGCCGAGGACGCCTACCATTCCTCGCCGGGCACGGTCGAGGCGGGATGGGGCAACCTCACGGGCGTTGTGATACTGACCCTGATGCTGGCCGGGCCCGCGCTCGTCCCCGAGCTCCGATCCGGGCGGATCATCATGCTGTTCGTCGCGCTCGCGGCGATCGGCATGCCGGCGCTCCACTTCAGCAACAACGGAAATCGCAGCCGGTACAGCGACGCGTTGCTCTTCATATGGTGCTTGATCGCGCTCGGCGTGA
>DASYSS010000039.1 GCA_036003045.1 Gemmatimonadaceae bacterium | reverse complement strand
ACGCGGTGCTGCGCGAGATCCAGGGCAACGTGAAGGACTTCAGCGAGCTGAAGCCCGATGGCTCCACGGCGTGCGGCTGCTGGATCTACTCCGGCGTGTACGACGGCGAGAACAAGGCGCTGAAGCGCGAGCCGAAAGGGCAGTACGGACACGGCTGGGGTTACGCGTGGCCGCTCGACCGCCGCATCCTCTACAACCGCTGCTCCGCGCGGCCCGACGGCGCGCCGTGGAGCGAGCGGAAGAAGCTGGTGTGGTGGGACGAGGCGAAGGGTGAGTGGACCGGTGACGACGTCCCCGACTTCACGAAGAAGAAGCGGCCCGACTATCCTGGCGACGAAGAGAAGGGCGGCGATGAGGCGCTCCGCGGCGACGCGCCGTTCATCATGCATCCCGACGGCGCGGGCTGGATCTGGGTTCCGTCGGGACTGAAGGACGGTCCGCTGCCCACGTTCTACGAGCCGCTCGAGTCGAACATCGCCAACCCGCTGTACGGACAGCAGACGAATCCGGCGGCGAACAAGATGGAGCGCGACGACAATCGCTACGCCAGCTCGCCCGATCCGCGGTTCCCGTACATCCTGACGACCTACCGCCTCACCGAGCACCACACGGCGGGCGGCATGTCGCGCACGCTCTCGCACCTCGCCGAGCTGCAGCCGGAGCTCTTCGCGGAGATCTCGCCGGAGCTCGCCGCGGCAGCGGGCGTCGCGAACGGCGATCGCGTGAAGATCTCGACAGCGCGCGGGTCGATCGAGGCGCGCGCGCTCGTCACCGATCGCATGCCGCCGCTGGACGTTGACGGCAACCGCGTCCACCAGGTCGGCCTGCCGTACCACTTCGGCTACCGCGGCCTCGTCAAGGGCGACATCGTCAACGACCTCCTCGCCATCAGCGAAGAGCCGAACGTCCGCATCTTCGAATCGAAAGGACTGACGTGCAGTCTGAGCCGCGCGTAACCGGTTTCTTCACCGACTCGACGCTCTGCATCGGATGCAAGGCGTGCGAGGTGGCGTGCAAGGAGTGGAACGACGTTCCGGCCGACGGCTTCCGCTGGAGCGGACTGTCGTACGACAACACCACAGCGCTCGGCCACTCGACGTGGCGGCACGTGAAGTTCGTCGAACGGCAGCCGGAGATCGGGCGCGGAGGCAATGCGCCCGCGGGGATCACGTGGGAGTTCTCGTCGGACGTCTGCAAGCATTGCGAGAACGCCGGCTGCCTCGAGTCGTGTCCGACCGGCTCGATCATCCGCACCGAGTTCGGCACGGTCTACGTGCAGCCCGATATCTGCAACGGCTGCGGCTACTGCGTCGTGTCGTGCCCGTTCGGCGTGATCGACCGGCGTCCGGACGACGGACGCGCATTCAAGTGCACGCTTTGCTACGACCGCCAGAAGGTGGGCGAGACGCCGGCGTGCGCGAAGGCGTGTCCGACGCAGTCGATCCTCTTCGGCGATCTCGATGAGCTGGAGCGCGCGGCCGACAAGCGCATCGCCCAGTTGCACGCCGCCGGCATGACCGACGCGCGCATCTGGAATCCGAAGGAGACGAGCGTCGGCGGCGCGCACGCGTTCTTCCTCGTCCGCGGCGACGCGGCCGCGTACAACCTTCCCGAGAAGCCGGAAGTCCCGACGATCTATCTCAAGCCCGCCTGGACCTCGGCCGCCGCCGCAGCCGCGGTCCTCGCCGTCGGATCGCTCCTGGCGTTCGCGCTCGGAGGAAGGCGGTGAAGCAGCGCGCTGACGCGGGGCGAGGGGGTAATTGCGAAAAGGTCTCGTCATTACCCTTCGCCCCACGAAGTGGGGAGAAGGTGGCCGAAGGCCGGATGAGGGGCAACCGGAAATGAAGGAGCCCACGTACTACGACCTCCCGCTCCTCAAGCCGCCGGTGTGGACGTGGGAGATCCCGCTTTACTTCTTCGTCGGCGGCGCGGCGGGCGCGGCGGCGGTGATCGGATGTGCGGCGCACGTGACGGGCGCGAAGCCGTCGCTCGTCCGCGACGCCCGCTGGATCGCCGCGATCGGCGCGAACGTTTCC